>JANPPO010000165.1:0-6150 GCA_031428555.1 Bdellovibrionales bacterium
GGACAATTTCAGTGGAAAGCTCATGCTTGGGCGCTAAGAACAACTTTTGAATTTCCTGCTTTTCTCATTCACTCGTTAATTAGAGAACCTCTTGCAAATCTGGCGCAAGTTGCAGTTATCGGTTCTACGATCGCGGAATCGCAACCCGATGCGGGGGCTGTTGCATATGCGGCAGCCAAACATGCTTTAAGGGGCCTTGTTACGAGTTTGCAAAAAGAGGGAATTAACTATGACCTCAGGCTTTTGAGCCCAGGTTATATGAGCACGGATTTATTGCCATTGGATTCAGCACCTCGTCGGGAAGGCAGGGCCCGAGACCCGTTTAAAATTGCGGCTCAAATGATTCAGAGCATAAGCGATCCCGCATTAAAACTTCAGAACAAGTCCTTTGATTGAAAGTGAGAGCGACATAACCTAAACTGCCCTATCTGTTAGTTGGTGGTTTTTAGCAAAGCTAAAGACGCTGTAAGGGGTTACATATGTCGGATAAAAAACTAGAAAATGTGATTATTATCGGATCAGGTCCTGCGGGCCTGACTGCTGGGATTTATATTGCGCGTGCGAGACTTGCTCCACTTATGATCGAAGGCGAAGAAGCCGGCGGCCAATTGATGATTACGACGGATGTTGAAAACTTCCCAGGTTTTGATCAAGGCGTAACGGGCCCCGATCTTATTTCAGTTATGAGAAAACAAGCCGAAAAATTCGGAACGCGATTTCTGACTCGAAATGTAACGAAAGTAGATTTCTCTTCAAGGCCATTTAAAGTTTGGGTTCGCGATACTCTTTATGAATCTAAGACAATTGTGATTTCAACTGGCGCTAGTGCAAAATACTTAGGCTTACCTTCTGAAAAACAATACATGAGCAAAGGTGTTTCTGCTTGTGCCACTTGCGACGGCGCATTCTTCAAAGACGTCGAAGTCGGCGTTGTCGGCGGTGGTGACACGGCAATGGAAGAAGCAAATTTTTTAACTCGCTTCGCAAAAAAAGTTTATATCCTCCACCGAAGAGATTCGTTCCGAGCTTCTAAAATTATGCAAGATCGCGTGATGAAGAATCCGAAAATCGAAGTTGTGTGGAATGTTGATGTGACCGAAGTTAAAGGTGACGGCCGACAAGTGACGGCAGTTGCTTTGAAAAATACTGTGAACGGTGAGATCAGTGAGATGCCACTTCAGGGTTTATTTATCGCGATTGGACACAAGCCAAATACGGATTTGTTCAAAGGTATGCTGAATATGAATGAAGCTGGGTACCTAGTTACAAAACCAGGAACTACTTTTACGAACATCGATGGTGTTTTTGCTTCGGGTGACGTGCAGGATCCTCATTATCGACAAGCGGTTACGGCAGCTGGTTCTGGCTGTATGGCCGCGATTGATGCTGAACGTTGGTTAGAGGCTAAAGAAGCTGAATAGATCATGAAAAAATTAAACACGAACGAACTTATCATGAAGATTGAAAAACTAGCGAAGCAGCGCATGGCGACTGATTCAGTTGTTTCATTGGATAAGTATCGGGCTTTGAAAAATAAGTTAGAACCGAAAACTTTACTGATTATCGAAGATGATGAATCAATGCAAAAAGCTTTGGTTCGAATGCTCGAGCCTGAAGGTTACGTTTTAAGAATCGCAAAAGATGCATCGGAACTGACGAGTCTTTTGGATGACAACCCGGTTGATCTGATTTTGCTGGATATTGGATTGCCTTGGATTAATGGTTTTGAAATCGCAGAGATGCTTAAGCAGCATCGTGAACTCAAAAGTATTCCGCTCATATTTGTTTCGGGCCAGGCTAGTGATGAAGATGTCAAAAAGGCATTTGAGATCGGTGCCGACGATTTTTTAAAAAAACCATTTGATGTGGCAAAACTTAAAAAAACAATCAAAGTACTTTTAAAAATTAAAGAACAGACAAAAGAATAGTTTAAGCTACTCTCTTCTTCATGTGAATTTTGTAGTTCTCTTGGTATCGCTCGAGAATCGCTTTTAGTTTTATTTGGACATCAGGGCTGACATCATAAAACATCAGTCGTCTACGGTCACGTGTGTCGCTTACAACTCGTCCTTTGATTAACAAATGACTTGGCGTTGATTCATCTGGAAACGGATTGATAATCAGGACATCCATAACATCTTTTAAAAGAGTTGCGGGCACAGCTTCGCGAAGTAAAGCTCCACCGATAGAAACATTAAGTGATGAAGAGCGAAATGATTTCCCTTTTCTGGTCATAAGCACGATTTCTATACGATGCGGAAAACGTTTGTAAGTACGTCGATCATCGTCAGAATCAGAATCACCATCTGAATTCTTTTTGAGAACAGGAATAACCGGGGTTTTTTCCCAGTTAATATTCTCGGGTTCAAATTCATCAAAATCACCCGGGGGTGCTGTTGTTAAAGCAATCTCTGTGTAAGTACGCTCACCCTTAAGACCGCTATTTGATCGACCACTGGCAGAATTTGAATTGCCAGAAAGGCTTTTCGTTAAATCAGTCAGTGTCTTGGAAATTTTTGTCGCATCTTTGTCGGTTTGATCAATTGGTGGCGGGATCACGAAAAATTTTTGGTCTGATTTCAGCATTTCTTTTACTGGAATCCATTTTTTCCAACCTGGTGTCCAAATGACGAAATGACGAAGTTCTTGTTGCTTCAATTGCAGAATAAAAACATGCGCTTGCATGTGCGGCATCGGTTTCGTTTGAACCTGTGTCTTAACGTTAAAAAATACCCATATCTGACCAATTGTTTTCACTCTATTAATATCGGTCATTCAAAACATAATGATGAGGTCTAGGTTGTCTAAACTTGAGACAATATTAAACGTTGATGCAAGAAACTAAGTGTTCTTCAGTCGTCGATGAAGGTCTAGGAGTTAATAATGGATCCGTCTTCGGACATTCTGCGGTTGCCCGCGAGCAACGTGGATTGAAGTTACAACCTGGAGGCGGATTCATGGGGCTTGGTACGTCACCAGTTAAAATAATTCTCTGTTCTTTACCTTTTGGATCAGGAACAGGAATCGCCGAAAGAAGGGCCTTGGTGTACGGATGCATCGGGTTTTTGTAAAGTTCTTCGCTGTCTGCGAACTCAACAATTTTTCCCAAGTACATAACAGCCACACGGTGAGAAACGTGTTCAACAACTTTCAAATCGTGTGCGATGAAAATATAAGTTAAACCTAATTTTTTTTGCAGATCCATTAGCAAGTTGATGACCTGCGCTTGAATTGAAACGTCTAAGGCGCTTACTGGTTCATCGCAAATAATAAGTTCTGGATTGACCGCTAATGCACGAGCAATGCCCACACGCTGTCTTTGGCCACCAGAAAATTCATGAGGGTATCTGTTCAGGTGTTCAGGCCGAAGTCCCACAAGCTCGACTAATTCAAGAATTCGTTTTTTTCGTTCTGCTTGATTTGGATAAAGATTATGAATGATCAGAGGTTCTTCTAAAATTGCTCCGATTGTCATTCGGGGATTTAAAGAGGCATAGGGATCTTGGAAAATAATCTGAATTTTACGACGTAATTCGCGAAGTTCTTCGCCCTTTAGCTGAGTAATGTCGCGGCCACGGTAAGTGATTTTACCAGAAGTCGCATCATGCAATCGAACAAGGCAACGACCTAAAGTTGATTTACCACAACCAGATTCTCCAACGAGTCCTAAAGTTTCACCTTTTCGAAGATCAAACGAAACACCTTGAACAGCTTTGACTGAAGCAACTTCACGTTGCAAAAGGCCGCCTAAGACTGGAAATGATTTTGTGACGTCTTCAACTTTTAATAATACTTCATTCACGTTGTAGGCTCCTCGCGGCGATTTTCATCGGCTGGAATAGGGTGATGACAAGCCACTTTGTGAGCTCCGCGCAGATTCTCGAGGCGTGGATCAACTGCTAAGCAATCCGACTGCGCACGGGGACAGCGATCATGAAATCTGCAACCTTTCGGAAGATTCATCAAACTAGGAACTAATCCTGCGATTGTTTTAAGCTGTTTAAGCTTACTTCCGGTTTCAAAATGCGGAATCGAATCAAGAAGTCCCTTTGTGTACGGATGCTTAGGTCGATAAAAAATATCTTCAACAGTTCCTTGTTCAACTACTCGGCCTGCGTACATGACGATCACGTCCTGGCACATTTCTGCGACTACACCCAAATCGTGAGTAATCAAAATCATGCCCATGTTAAAATCTTTTTGAAGCTTTCTCATCAGATCAAGAATTTGGGCTTGGATCGTCACATCTAGAGCTGTCGTAGGTTCATCGGCGATAAGTAATTTTGGATCACAGGACATGGCCATGGCGATCATCACACGTTGGCGCATACCGCCTGATAATTGATGGGGATATTCATAATATCTTTTTTCAGGCGCTGGAATTCCAACTTTTTGAAGCATTTCAACAGTTCGTTCTTTAACTTGCTTAGAAGAAAACTTGGGATTATGAACTGCCACGGCTTCATCAATTTGATTACCAATTGTGTAAACGGGATTTAGCGAGGTCATCGGTTCTTGAAAAATCATCGCCATTTCACTGCCACGTAGCTTCATCATTTCGTTTTCGGAAATCTTAAGAATATTTTTTCCGTTTAAAAGAACTTCACCTTGAACGATCTTTCCAGGATTTTGAATAAGTCGCATAACAGACAAAGAAGTAACAGATTTTCCACAACCAGATTCGCCAACAATGCCTAAGGTTCTTCCCGGCTTTACTGAAAAGCTAACGTCATCAACGGCATAAAATTCACCATCGTCCGTGCGAAATTTGGTCTTCAGATTTTTGACTTCTAATAAATCGCTCAAAGTGTATTCTCCTAACAGGTATTTATAAGGGGAAATATCGTTTAAGTCTATGATATTGTCTTGCTTTTGGTCTTCAGGTTACGTAAGTCGATATCTATGCGAAGCCATCAGCAAAATCAGCTCTCAGAATACTTAGAAAAACTCGTTTCCGGACTTGATCCTTATGAAAAACAATCTCGCGAAGCTTCTGTTAAATTAGGCTTAGGGGGAATTTCGTTATCTCGGGGGGAAGCTCACGTTTTGCGATGGGTAGTTCAGTCTAAGCCTGTGAAAAAAGCGGTAGAAATTGGAACTCTGACAGGTTTATCGGGCCTTTACATTTTAGAGGGAATCGAAAAGGGCGGAAAGCTTTGGACATTGGAAAAAAGTCCAGAACATGCTGCTGCTGCCGAGCCAATTTTAAAAGCCTTTGCGCTTGAAACACAAAAGAATGTTGAAGTTGTTCGCGGCGACGCGCGGGTGACTTTGGAAGCTCTTCAGTCGGAAGGTCCATTTGATTTTATTTTTATCGATGGCAACAAAGCCGCTTACTGTGATTATCTTAATTGGAGCGAAAAAAATCTTCGCAAAGGTGGCTTCTTGCTGGCGGATAATGTGCTTTTGAGCGGAGCAGTTTATAGCGAAGTTGAGTCGAACTTTTCGGCAAAACAAATTGGTGTGATGAAAATTTTTAACGAGCGACTTTCAGATCCTAAAATCTGGCGCGGTGCTTTGCTGCCAACTAGTGAAGGTCTTTTCTTAGCCGAGAAACTGAATTAAGCTTACTGCTCAATATACGAATGAGCTTACTGCTCAATATAGCAAACCCAGAACCCACTGTTACGACCCGGTTCAAGAGTAAAAAAACTGGCCTTAACCGTTTCCGTAAACATTTTTGAAGCGGTATGAAGTTCGAAGGATTGGCCATCAAGGGAATACATGCGGTGCATTTCGTACATATTGTTATCTTTACCCATGTACTCGGCTTTTTGGTTGAGTGGAACCTTCGTTGATCCCGCAAGGACTACGAATTTGGGCTTAGCCTGTGAATCAAGATCGCATTCAATTTTAACGTTCCTCTCGAAAAAAAGAGATGGTTTGGGTGAATTCATACGGCAGTTATAAACGGCTGCCCATAAGTTTTGAGTTAGCGTTAAAAGAGTAAAGATAATTAAAAATTGGACTTTCTTTGACATGATAAAACGCTACCATAGTCATCATGGAAAAAAAATCGTTATTTAAGATAGTTGCTGGCACTTTATTAACATTAGGAATGACAGGCTGTATGACAAAGCACATTGCGGACGATCCTTATATCTGGCTTGAAGAAGTTAATTCCGAAAATTCTCTTACTTGGGTTAAAAA
>JANPPO010000166.1:0-9291 GCA_031428555.1 Bdellovibrionales bacterium
CGATGGCCATACGGCAGCCCTCACATGGACGGACGCATTTCGCACGATCCGCAACTGCTTAAAAATTTTGGCCAGCGCGCCACTCTCTGTTATTTGTGCAGTGAAAGATGGCGCATGATGTGTCCATCCGTGAGAACGCAACCGAACGGCCATCGTGGCCGTCCGGACGAAAGATTTTTGATTTTTATTCGTAGCAACACGAAATAGGACCTGGCACCTTTTTACATTTTGATTGGTTTGCAGTTTGGATCGATTTTCATCTTTCCTTCTGTTGCCTTCAAAACTTGTTCTGGTGTCATATCGGGGGCGTGTTCTTTTAAAAGAAAGCCTTCTGGAGTTACGTCGATCACGCCGAAATCACTGACGATTCGGTTTACGCATTTTTTGCCCGTTAAAGGCAATGTGCATTTTGATCTTAGTTTTGAGTTTCCTTCTTTATCGGCGTGTTGCATGGCCACGATGACTCGTTGAGCGCTGGCGACTAAATCCATCGCGCCGCCCATGCCTTTGACCATTTTTCCTGGAACCATCCAGTTTGCGATGTCTCCGTTTTCATCGACTTCCATGGCACCTAAGACAGTGAGGTCGACGTGTCCGCCGCGAATCATGCCGAAGCTATCAGAGCTTGAGAAGTACGATGCTCCCGGGGCTTCGGTGACTGTTTGTTTTCCTGCGTTGATGAGATCGGGGTCCATATCTTTTTCGAATGGAAAAGGGCCAATGCCCAAAAGGCCATTTTCGCTTTGTAACATAACAAATTTATCTTCGGGAATGTAGTTCGCAACGAGTGTGGGAATACCAATCCCTAAATTTACGACAAAGCCGTCTTGGATTTCTTCTGAAATTCTTTTTGCTAATTGTTCACGAGTGAGAGGCATGTTTGTTATCCCTTTCTCACGGTTTTTTGTTCGATACGTTTTTGATAATTTTTGCCTTGAAAAATTCTTTGGACGAAAATTCCGGGAGTGTGAATTTGATCGGGTTCGAGTTCGCCAATTTCGACAAGCTCTTCGACTTCTGCGACTGTTATTTTTCCAGCAGTTGCGGCCATCGGATTAAAATTTCTGGCAGTTTTTCGGAAAATGAGATTTCCGAACTTGTCGCCCTTCCAGGCTTTTACAAAAGCGAAATCGCCTTTGATCCCGCGCTCTAAAAGATATTCGCGGCCTTCAAAAACTTTTGTTTCTTTTCCTTCAGCGACTTTTGTGCCGACGCCAGTGGGAGTGTAGAATCCGGGGATTCCGGCACCGCCAGCGCGAATTCTTTCAGCTAAAGTTCCTTGAGGGCAAAGTTCAACTTCGAGTTCGCCGTTCATATATTGCTTTTCGAATGTTGGATTTTCGCCCACATAAGAGCTGATCATTTTTTTAATTTGTCGAGTGTGAAGTAAAATTCCTAAGCCAAAATCATCAACGCCTGCATTGTTTGAAACGCAAGTCAGACCCTTGGCGCCAGACTCTTTTAAAGCTTGAATACAATTTTCAGGTATTCCGCAAAGACCAAAGCCGCCAACGACTAAGGTCATGTTGTCTTTTATTCCCTCAAGCGCAGACGTAGCATCTTTAAAGACTTTTTTGCTCATAGGTTTTTTTAAATCCTTTCAATAATAAGAGCGACACCTTCGCCACCACCGATACAGAGACTTGCGATTCCACGCTTTTTATTGTGCGTGTGAAGTCCGTGTACAAGAGTTGCCAGGATTCGAGCACCCGAAGCGCCAATTGGATGTCCAAGAGCGATGGCGCCACCGTGAACGTTAATTTTTTCAAATGGAACTTCTAAATCTTTTGCAGCCGCCATTGTGACATTTGCGAAAGCTTCGTTGATTTCCCAAAGGTCGATATCTTTTGCTTGCAAACTAGCATGTGCAAGAGCTTTCTTCATTGCGCCAACTGGAGCTGTCGTAAACCATTTTGGATCGTGGGCAAAAGTTCCGTGGGCGATCACTCGTGCAAGAGGCTTAAGACCTAGAGCTTTTGCTTTTGATTCGCTCATCAAGATGTGTGCAGCGGCGCCGTCATTAATTTTCGACGCATTCGCGGCCGTGATCGTTCCTTCTTTATCAAAGGCTGGACGAAGTGAAGGCATTTTATCAAAACGGGCTTTGCCTGGTTCTTCATCTTTTGAAACAACAACTTTTTCTTTTCCTTCGATCGTCACACTTGTGAGTTCATTGTTGAAGGCTCCAGATTCCATTGCTTTTTGAGCTTTCTTATATGAACCAATTGCAAATTCATCTTGAGATTCACGCGTAAATTTATATTCCTTCACGCAAAGTTCAGACGCATTTCCCATGTGCCAGTTGTTATATGGATCCCATAAACCGTCTTTTAACATGGAGTCAGCGATCTGCTGATTTCCCATGCGATAACCTGCACGAGAATTTTCAAGCAAGTGAGGTGCGAGGGTCATGTTTTCTTGGCCACCAGCTACAATGATAGATGAATTTCCTAGGCGAATGGCATCCGTCGCAAGCATCACAGCTTTTAAACCAGAACCGCAAACCTTGTTGATCGTCATGCAAGTAACAGAATTTTTGAGTCCAGCATAAAGGGCAGCTTGTCTTGCAGGTGCTTGACCGGTTCCAGCTGTTAAAACATTTCCCATGATACATTCTTCGATGAGGTCGGCATTAATCCCAGCTTTTTTCACTGCATCTTGAATTGCAATTGCGCCAAGTCTTGGTGCCGTTACAGTTGAAAGTACGCCTTGGAAAGATCCAACTGGAGTTCGAGTGCTTGATACGATGACTACATTTTCCATAACTTCTCCGCTTTGCTAAAGTTCGTTTTTTCACATAGGAAATGATTTAAAAATTTGAACAACAGGAATGTGAACTCGGACAGTAGGTGGAGTCAATTCATGGCGAGTCCAAACTGGGTTAGAAAACCAGTTGACTCTTTTATGAAAATGAATGAACCGTGGAGTCCTATGGCAAAAGCAAAAGCGAAACCTAAAAAAGCAGAGAAAAAAGCCCCCGCAAAAGCGGCTAAACCTTCGAAATCAGTTGAGAAGGTAAAGTTAGCGGATGCGTCAAAAGCGAAGTCGAATACAAAGACTCTGCCTGCGAAATCTCAGCCTGCTGCAGCAAAAGCGAAAGCTCCAGCGCCGGAGCCAAAAAAAGAATCTAAGAAAGCAAAGGCTCTAAAAAAAGAACCTAAAGCCAAAAAAGAAGAACTCGATCTTTTTGATGACGGTGACGTCCCCGAAAGTGAAGAACTTTTAGAATATCAAGAAGAACTCGATGTTGCAGATGAAACTGAAGAATCTCTAGAAGCAGAAGATGCTCTCTTAGAATCAGCAGCTGTAACGGCCGGCTCTGACAGCGAAGAAGATGTTATTCTAACTGATGCTGAAGGAAACCGTTACTGCCGCGCTAAAGATTGCGACCAGATTTCAAGTGTCGATAGCTATTGCCGTTTCCATTATCTTTTATTCTGGAAGAAGATTCAGGTCCGAAAAGAAATTCTTCAAGATGGTAAGCTCGAAAAGTACGTAGAAGAACTAACTTCAAGATACCCAGATAAATTTCTAGAAATGCTTCGAAAAGATCTTCGTAACACGAAGGACTTCTTAACTGCCATTGCTGAACTCGAAATCGATGAATCAGCTGGAGAAAATGAGTTCGAAGAAGACGCACAAACTTTTATCGATGAGGTTCGCGGGATCTCAGCTGACAGTGGTGCTTCAATGGAAGACGACGAGTTTTAAACAAAACTCGTTTCGGTTCTCAAAGATAATCTAAATTTTAAGATAAAAAGGACTCTGAGATCATCAGAGTCCAAATCGATACAGAACTTCTAGTGAAGTGTTCCGCTCGGGTTTCCAGTGCCTTCTGATCCAGAGTCATCGTCGTCTGGATCAGTGTCCGAATCATCATCTGTGTCAGCATCAGCGACTAATGCCACATCTGCTGCTGATTCCGAATCGTCGAATTCGTTTTCTTCATCATCCTCTTCCAGGTGAACAAGAGAATCGTCCCATTCGCCTAAAATTTCGTTTGCTTGCTTTTCAAGTGTTGAATTTTCAGTGGTGTATTGGATCCAGACTTCAGTTTCTTCAAACGGGAATTTAGTCCAAATGGCAGGAATTTCGAGTTGGCTTTCTTCTTCAGCATCGAAATGCTCGGTCAAAAGTGAAGCTGCGACATCAACGCAAAGATGAATCGTGTTGAGAGCAGCGTTTTCATCTTCTGGAACATAGTCCATTGAGATCTCGAAATTGTTTTGAACGAGGCGACCGGGTTCTGCATAGCCAACGCGAAGCAAAATCTCTTGAGGATAAAGTCTTCCCTCGACGATTAGGCGAGCTTTGCCTAATTCCTTTTGAAAGTTTTTCTCAAATACGTCTTGGATTTGAGTCGCAACATCCGGTGGAAGGTTCGTCCATTTTTTAGAGGACTTGAGGCGAGGCTGCATTTGAGAGCTTCCTTTCGTTGACAGATAAATCAGCGAAACCTATAACCAAATTCCTTCTTTGGCACAATGGGAAACTCTCATAGGAAACTAGAATAATATATGAATCAAGTGACACCCGATACTCTCAATCTCGACACATCCCAACCTGGAGATGTTGCTGACGTCGTTCCTTACCAGCCAGTGAATCACGATGTTGGCGGTGGACGTGGTGTTTATATTAGCACCTATGGTTGCCAGATGAACGTGAACGACAGTGAAAGAATGTATTCGATTTTGGAGATGTCTAATTTTACTCCTGTTCAAACTCCTGAAGAAGCAAGTTTGATCATTATTAATTCTTGTTCAGTTCGCGAAAAGCCAGTTCACAAAGTTTATTCTGAAGTTGGAACTTACCGTCCTTTGAAGGAAAAAAATCCAGCGCTTTTAATTGGTGTGGGTGGCTGTGTAGGCCAGCAGGAAAAAGATAAGTTACTTAAAACTCAACCGATGATTGATTTTGTTTTCGGAACTGATGCAATTGATGAATTACCGCAGACTTTGCAAACTCTGTTAGGCCGAACAAACCGTAAAGAAAAAGTTGTGAACGCGCAATTTCATCACCGCGAGCCTTATCACGTTGATACTCTGGTTCGAAATCCCGGTGTTTCAACGTTCGTGAACATTACAAAAGGCTGCGATAATTTTTGTACATTCTGTGTGGTGCCGTTTACCCGCGGCCGTGAAAAATCTCGTCCATTTAAACATATTATGACCGACATTCATGCTCTTGTAAAAAGAGGTGTCAAAGAAGTCACGTTAGTTGGACAAAACGTTAATTCATACGAAAGCGAATGCGGAGTTGATTTTCCAGATTTGCTTAAAAGAGTCGCTCAAGAAACGGGACTCGAAAGACTTCGTTTTACGACGTCTCACCCAAAAGATTACAATCAGAAACTCATGGATGTGTTAGCTCTATGTCGTGAAAAGCTCTGTGACTATATTCATCTGCCTTTTCAAAGCGGTAACACGCGAATTTTGGAAAGAATGAATCGCGGTTATACCCGTGAAGAGTACTTAGAAAAAATTCGCCAGATCAAGGCCACAATTCCGAACGCGGTTTTTTCAAGTGATATCATCGTAGGTTTTCCTGGCGAAACGGAAGAAGAATTTCTCGACACCGTATCAATGGTTGAAGAAGTCGGTTTTGAAACAATCTATGCATTTAAATATTCACCAAGACCTTTTACAAAAGCTGCGCGTTTTGAAGATCAGATTGACGAAGCAACAAAGTCTAGAAGACTGAATCATTTGTTTGCAGTTCATAATCGTCTCTCTTTTGCTTGGGTTAAAAAATACGAAGGTCAGACTTTAAAAATTCTAGTCGAAAAAATTGAAGGCGAGAAAAAGCTTTCAGGTCGTAGCATTCAAAATAAAGTCACTTATTTCGAAGGAACCAAGGAACTTATTGGCCAAACAGTTAACGTTAAAATTACGAACGCGCTTCCAAACGTCTTAAGAGGACACATCGAAGTATGAAACAGCCAAGACCGGGACTTAAAATTGATTTAAGAAGTCTGCTTGAAAAGGGAAGCCCCCAGCAGGAAATTGTTTTTTCTGAGAGCACAAACGGCGAAGAAACTTTTCATCAAAAAGATCTTATCAAGTTAGACGTCTACGGCTTAACCATAAATACAGATCCTCAGCATCCGGTTTTGATTCTTAAAGATAAAACTGAACGTTATGTTTTGAGTGTGATGATTAATCCACTTGAAGCGGGTGTGACTCTCACTCAGTCTAACAAATCAATTGCGCCCGTGACACCGCATCGCTTTGCGCACGAGCTTTTGACTTCACTTGATATTGAAATAGTTCAGTGTGTGTTTGTTCAAATCAAGGGCACTCATCAATACGTTCGCATTTATTTAAAGGGTCATCCAAAGGTCAATTCAATCAAGCTTCGCGCTGACGAAGTGATGTCTTTGGTCCTTCATCTTAGTATCCCGATGTTTGCCTCAAAAAAGTTTATTGAAAAATCAAAAACTCTGACTGCTCGGATCGCAGGTTTAGCTGAAAATAGTCAGCTTCACGGAAGAATGATCCATAAGAATCAGTCATACATTATATAAGACGCCGATGGTTTTGAAATTGCTCTTGTAATGTGCAGCTGCTTTTAGCTGAACTTTAACTCGAGGATTTCTTTATGAACCAAATTTTAAGTATCACTGTGGTTGTCGCCTTTACTTTGGTTGCGTTAGCAAATGAAGACATTACAAACAGTGCCGTAACCTTAAACAGTGCTTCAAACAGGGCTCAAGCAAAAAAGCTGACTTACTTGCCTCAGTATATTGAAGATCAAAGTAGAGTCTGTTCATTTCAGGAGGGCAAAGATAAATCCGCTTGTATAATGGAACTTCAAAAATATGCCGCTGAGATTTTAAGTTGTCCTTCATCAAAAAAGCGTTTTGATGAAGGTGTTGTTCATGATGACTTTTTGGCAGATCAGTCATTCCTTAAAAACGAAAAAGCCCAAATCCCTCAAGAAATTCAAATGCGCTTTGATCAGCTCGTAAAAGCTGTAAAGACTCAAGATGGCCAACCTTTTAGTCTCAAATTCGAACTTGGTGCTTACAAAAGCCCCGCTCAAAATGCCCATGCAGCGGTAGGGGGAAAGATCTTTATCAGTGAAGGCTTATGGACGGGTAAAAATCGGATGTCACTTGACGAGGTAACAGCGATTTTAGCCCATGAAGTGGGTCACGTGATCGAGCATCACGGAATGCAGTTAAACTGTATGGCGATTGAGTGGACGGGTGTTCATTTTAGCGTAGGCGAGGCGCATGGTGTGTTTCAAGAAGACTTTAGAGGGTCGCGAAGATTTGAAATTTGGAGTGAATTTTCTCAAAAAATTGAATATGATGCGGACCGAGCTGCAACTCAAATTCTAAAAGCGGCTGGGATGAATCCGAAGCTTATGGCGCAAGCTCTAGAAAAATTGAAGCCTAAGTCTGCTGCTGGATTTTCAAGCGGATCTCATCCTGAGTTCGATGTGAGAATTAAAGCGGCGATTGCTGCTGCTAACGCTACATTATAGAGACAATTCGATGTGAAGCGCTGCATGGAATTACGCTGAAGTTTTAAAGCCTGACAAAGTCATGACTTGAGGACACACTTTAACTGTATTAGGAGTTAAAGATGGAACGTCCTCTTTTCGAAGCCCGCAATAAAAAACCTGTGTTACATAAAAATTCTTGGGTCGCCCCGACGGCCGCTATCATCGGCGATGTGAATATTGAACAAGGTGCAAGTATTTGGTTTAACTGCGTCCTAAGAGGCGATGTGATGCCTATCAAAATCGGAAAAGAAACAAACATCCAAGACAATACTGTAATCCATGGAACTTACGAAAAATATGGAACAACAGTTGAAGAAAGAGTTACCGTTGGCCACTCTTGTATTCTTCACGGCACTTATATCGAAAAAAATTGCCTGATCGGAATGGGAACAATCTTAATGGATAATACGCGTATCGGTGCGGGCAGCATCGTCGGCGCCGGTAGCCTTGTAACTGAAGGATCTCAATTTCCAGGTGGAGTTTTGATATTAGGTCGACCTGCAAAAGTTGTGAGGCCACTCAAACCCGAAGAGACCGCTTTTTTATCTCAGAGTGCGGACAATTATTTACATTATCAAACTTGGTACAATAACGAAGGAGTCAAATGACTATGCAAAACCTTTCACCGAACCTAGCACTGACATTCGATGATATTTTGTTGGTCCCTCAGTATTCCGAAATCATTCCAAGTGAAGTCCAGCCAAGAAGTCATTTTGCGCGGGACCTTTATCTTTATATGCCGGTCATTTCTGCCGCTATGGATACAGTGACTGAAAATAAGTTAGCTCGGGTCATGGCCCAAAATGGCGGCTTGGGAGTCATTCACAAAAACATGTCGGTTGAAAAACAGGCGTTCGAAGTTGAAAAAGTTAAAAAGTATGAAAGCGGAATGATTCAAGATCCTATCACTTTAGGTCCTGACCACTATGTCCGCGAAGCTCTTGAAGTGATGGCAAGATATTCGATTTCTGGCGTCCCTATTACGGTTCAGGGAAAGCTCATTGGGATTTTAACAAATCGGGACTTACGTTTTGAAACAAATATTAATCAGCCCGTAAAAAATTTGATGACCAAAGAAAATCTTGTGACCGCTGAAGAAGGTACAACTTTGGCACAGGCTCAAAAAATTCTTCAGCAACACCGAATTGAAAAATTACCGGTCGTTGATAAAAATGGATATTTAAAAGGGTTGATCACCATTAAAGATATTGAAAAAGCTCAGGCATTTCCAAATGCGACGAAAGACACCAGAGGGCGCCTCATTGTGGCTGCTGCAGTTGGAGTTGGCTCAGAAGCCATTGAAAGAGTCGAAGCTTTGGTGCAAGCACAAGTTGATGTGATTTGCGTGGATACTGCTCATGGGCATTCTAAAAATGTAATGGAAGTGGTAAAGTATATCGCGGAAAGACATCCCCACGTGATTATTGTTGCAGGTAATGTTGTGACGGCTGAAGCAACTGAAGCGTTAATGAAGGCCGGTGCAGATGTTGTAAAAGTCGGTGTGGGGCCTGGAAGCATTTGTACAACAAGAATTGTAGCAGGTGTTGGTATGCCGCAGATTTCTGCGATTCAAGAGTGTTCAAAAGTCGCTCAAAAATTAGGAAAATCAATTATAGCAGATGGTGGAATCAAATACTCCGGAGATTTAACAAAAGCTTTAGCCTTGGGTGCAAATTCCGTCATGATTGGAAACTTACTTGCAGGTAGTGATGAAGCTCCTGGTGAAACGATTCTCTATCAAGGCCGCACTTACAAAGTGTATCGGGGAATGGGAAGCTTGAG
>JANPPO010000167.1:0-9805 GCA_031428555.1 Bdellovibrionales bacterium
GGCGACTTTGAAAACATCCCCTTTAACGAAGCTGGGCCTTGTTTCAGTATCAAACCCAAATTGCTTCACAAGACGAAGCTCGGGCAACACAAAGGCCAATTCCTTATCATTCGTAACAAGGTGAATTTTCCCCGGAAAAGAAATGGGCTTATTTTCAATCTTCTTAGGTTGTTCTTCCATGACCATCTTCTTGCTATAGCTTTGATTTAAGCTCTAAGCCTACCGATACGACTGCGCAAAAGCAAACTGACGCTTGGGCTAACAGCGTAAACTATCTTTCTTTTAAATTTGGCGATATTTTGAATAGATGGACTTAATTCGAGTTGAAAAAGCTGGAATGTATTGTGCTGAAGGGGATTTTTATATCGACCCGTGGGGGCCGGTTGAAAATGCTGTGATTACTCATGCGCATTCGGATCATTCTAGAATGGGTTCGAAAAATTACTTTGCATCCGAAAAGTCACTGCCGATTATCAAACATCGTTTGGGTTCTGACATTAATATCACAGGTAAAAAATACGGCGAGAAATTTAAATTAGGAAATGCGATCTTAAGTTTTCATCCAGCGGGACATATTTTGGGCTCAGCCCAAGTCAGAATCGAAGCGGCGGGCCAAGTGTGGGTTGCATCCGGAGACTACAAAAGAACTTATGATCCTAGCTGTGATTCGTTTGAAGTCGTACCTTGCGACGTTTTTATTTCAGAGGCAACTTTTGCGTTGCCACTTTATCACTGGGAAACTGGAAAAAAAACGGCCGAGCGAATTTATGATTGGTGGCAAAGCGACTTAACAAGGCCATCGATGGTGTTTTGTTATGCGTTGGGAAAAGCCCAACGGATTTTAGCAGAACTCCAAAATTTCACCGATCGAACAATTTACCTTCATGGCAGCATGGAGCGCTTAACTGAAATTTATCGTCAACAAAATATCAAAATGCTTCCATCTCAATTAGTTACGGAAGTTCCAAAAGATTATAATTTCAACGGTGATCTTGTTTTAGCTCCGCCTTCGGCGCATAGGTCTCCGTGGATGAAACGTTTTGGTGAACCTCAAACTGCGTTTGCTTCTGGCTGGATGCAGGTTAGAGGTGCCAGACGACGACGAGGCTATGAAAAAGGATTTATTCTATCTGACCATGCGGACTGGAATGAACTAAACCAAACAATAGAAGAGTGTCAGGCCAAGACGATTTTTTTAACCCATGGGAAAACCGAAACGCTTGACCGCTATTTAACTGAAAAAGGCTACAACGTCAGAACTTTTAAAACTCAGTTTGATGATCAGGTGGATTTAGGATGAAAACCTTTGTCGACCTTTTTGAGGAACTCGATTCAACCACTGCAACTTTAGAAAAAGTCGCGGCGCTGAAAAAATATTTAAAATTAGCCGATGCAAATGATTCAATGTGGATGATCTTACTTTTAACTGGAAGGATTTCCCGCAGGGTTATTACTTCAAAATCCCTTAGGGACTTATTTTTGCAGGTAACTCACTACCCCGAATGGCTTTTTGACGAATGTTACTCTCAAGTCGGTGACACAGCCGAAACGTTGAGCCTACTTCTAAACTCTTTAGAAATGTGCGCTAAAGAACGAACTGATGATAAATCACTGAGCCAGTGGCTAGATGTAGAAATTCCTGCGCTTGCAAAATTACCTGCTCAATCCCCGGAACGCGCAAACCGAATTTTAAGCTGGTGGAAAATCTTAACCGATCAGGAAATTTTTATTTTAAATAAACTGATGACCGGTGGGTTCAGAGTCGGCGTGAGTGAAAAAATAGTGATTCGCGCGACTTCTGAAGTGTTTAACATTCCAAGTGATCAACTCGCCCATCGGCTAACTGGACTTAATGAGCCCGGTGCCGAAGCTTTTGCAAAATTGACGTCTCAAGAACAATCAGAAATTAGCGCAAGCCAACCCTACCCGTTTTGTCTGGCACATGCGTGGTCTGATCGCAAAGAAGTAGGCTGGGATCCAAAGAACTGGTGCTTAGAATGGAAGTTTGATGGAATCCGCGCTCAATTCATTAAGCGAGAAGAACAAAGCTGGATTTGGTCGCGCGGCGAAGATGAAATTACGGCAACATTCTCCGACGTCGTCGAAATGCTTTCAAAAATTCCCAACGGTACCGTCATTGATGGTGAAATTTTGGTCATTCAAGATGGAAAAATTAAAACATTCCAGGAACTCCAAAAACGCTTAGGACGAAAAAAAGTATCAAGTGCGACTTTAAAAAGTTTCCCTGCAGGATTTATTGCTTATGATGTTTTAGAATTTCAAGGTGAAGACATAAGGTCCCGGCCCCTAAGAGAAAGAAAGCAAATCTTAACAACAATACTTACACCTCACTTAAGTGATTCAGTTCGGCTTTCAAGTACATTTACGGCTCAAACACTAGAAGAACTTGAAAGTCTAAGAAGTCATTCGCGAGAAGAAAATTCTGAAGGACTCATGATTAAAGCTTGGCAAAGTCCCTATGTCGTTGGCAGAAAAACCGGCAACTGGTGGAAGCACAAGGTTGATCCACTGACTTTAGATGCGGTTCTGTTATATGCTCAAGCTGGAACTGGCCGAAGAGCAAATCTCTATACGGATTATACTTTTGCGCTTTGGACGGAAGATAAGAAACTAATCCCATTTGCAAAAGCTTATTCTGGTCTTGATCAATCTGAAATCGACGAACTAGATCATTGGATTAGGCGTCATACAAAAGAAAAATTTGGACCTGTTCGGTCTTTAGAACCCATTCAGGTCTTTGAAATTGGTTTTGAAGGAATCTTAAAATCTTCTCGCCACAAATCAGGGATTGCTGTTAGATTCCCCCGAATTTTGAGATGGCGGAAAGATAAAAAAGTTGAAGACGCTGATCACCTTGAAACTGCAATGAATTTACTGGAAGCGCAGGCAATATCAAGTTGAACCAAAATCGTTTCAGGGATCGAAGTAATCTCCCACTCTAGTAAAGGATTTTACGACATTTTGTCCAACTTACAGACACCTTTTAAAATGTATCAAAATGAAAAACCTCACATTTGGAAGATCAGATTTTTGAACGATCCTTGAACAGTATCCAGAGGAAAATATTAAAATTGGATCTGGTCAATTCTTTAAGATAAACTATTCAGAGGTAGTTTAGGGAGAGATCATGACCACGAAGAAAATCCGCAGTCTTAATGATGATACTTCCTTTGAGGAACTAACCAACAGCATTGGTAAACAAGTAAGTCCAATCGACTTGCAATCCAAAGTTCGAGTATTCGATGTTAAAAGATCTTCACGACGAGAGCCTTTAAGTGGCTCTGCGGTTCTTTATGATTTACGAGAAAAGCTTATCTCAAAAGCAGACTTCAAAAACTTAAGTGCTGACGGCGTGAGTTTTGAAATGCTCCCGACCGGCATAAAACAAAACGACGAAGTCTTTATTCACTTTGCAAGTGCACTTAATTTAGGAATGGTACTATGCACAGTTCAGTGGATTCGCGATATTGAAGGAAGCAAAACTAAGAATAAGATGGTTGGTTTAAGCTTTAATAAACTAACTGCGATTAAATTAAAGATGTTAAATGAATTCTTAAACAAGCTACAACAAGGTCGAACTCAAGATCCCTTTTACGGAGCTTAAATTATTTAAGCTCCAGTTAAGCCTTCGAAAAACTATTTCGTTAGCTGACATTCAATATCAAGTTTCATTCTTTTACCGTAATCGACGAAGCTAACAACCGTATCACGGTACTTTTGTAGTTCCATGCGGTTATGGACGTATGAAAGCCACGTTCCAGCCGGAAAAGTCACCATGCCTAATTGAAGTCGACTTAACACTGTGAAGCTCTCTGCTTGGTTGTACAAGCTTGCAGCGGGAGTTAAGCGGTACGGAAGGGCGTCTCCTAATTGAGTCTTCTTGCCATTGATTGTAATCCAATTTCCTTTAGGCGTCCGCTCGATCGTTAAACTTCTAAAATCGATTTGCGAAACATCCAAATTATTTTCAGATAAGCATTCGATTTTAAATGCGTGAGATTGCAAAGATAAGAAAGAAATAACAACTAAGATTAAAGACTTCATGAAGGACACTCCTTAAGAATTAAAGAACGCCTCCTTTATACCATCTTTAGATTTTAATTGTGTGATCGTGAAATTATTCCCACCTGGCCAAGAGATCGACAGCTGATCGACATCGTATCGGCATCAGGTCGTCATCATTTAGAGACGCGAGATTTCGACCTCATCTTCGCCCATTTGAACTATACCGATTTGCTTTGCGGCTGCAAACGACAGATCAATGATTCTTTTTTTTGCAAAGGGACCGCGGTCGTTGACTCGAACTTTAACTGACTTGCCTGTGGTTTTGCTTGTTACCAGCAATTTGGTCCCGAACGGCAACTTTGGATGGGCGGCCGTCAGTGCGTGCATGTTATAGATCTCGCCGCTTGCAGTTTTGCGGCCGTGAAAACGCTCTCCGTACCAGGAAGCTAAGCCGGTTTGAGAGTAATCAGACTTCAAGCTTGTTGCGCAAGAAGAGAGCAATCCAAAACAGAGTAAAATGACGAGTACGCGCATGAAGTGGCTCATATCAGTTTATCGGCATCGGGCAAGGAAAGTTTAACTGTCACCCTAAACAAAATTCCTGGTTTCAAGCATTTGAAACCACTTTGTTTTCATTTTTCTTTGGCTTTTTAAAACTTACCTATATAACTCGAATCCATGAAATCAACCCATTCGGCTCCTAAAACATTAAAGCGAGCAAATAACCCTGCTGCCCTCCTCAAGATGACACTTCAAGAGCGTACCTCGAAGAATCCACAATATTCGCTAAGAGCTTTCGCTAAGGCGACGGGCATCAGTCACACTGTGTTATCACTCGTGTTGTCGGGCAAAAGAAATTTATCGAAAAAGGCTACATTAAAATTGGCTGAATATTTAGAACTGGGGCCACAGCAAAAGCAGCAATTAATTAAATCCCACAAAGGTTCAAGTCCTGAAGACTACGACACAATTGAACTCGATACTTTCGAAGTTATCTCAGACTGGTATCACTACGGAATTTTAAGTTTACTTGAATTGCCAAATTCGCAGTTTGAAGCGAAATGGATTTCAAAACAGCTATCGATTTCACCATTGATGGCAAAGCTTGCAATGGAAAGACTCGTCCGAGTTGGCTTAGTTGCAAAAGATGAAGAAGGAAAATGGAGCCAATCAGGAAAGCCTTTAAAAATCGACAACAATATTTCAACTGTCGCGACTCGAAAATTTCACAAACAGTTGCTCATGCGCGCAATTGATTCTATCGAAAAAGATCCCATTCCTGTGCGAGATTTCTCTTCTATGACTTTCACTTTAGATCCAAATCAAATGGAGTACGCCCGAAAAAGAATCCAGGAATTTCGAAGACAGTTGACCGCTGAGCTAGAAATCAAAGGCAATCCCACGAGTGTCTATAATTTAACGATTCAAATGTACCCCATTACTTCTAACAACCAAACGGAGACAAAATCATGAAATCACTTTTCTTATCCCTAGCGCTTGTCGCTTTAGGCTTTAATGCGACTGCAGGAAATGAAGGACCTCAGGCAGACCCTGGAACTCCAACATTAGTTGTGGCTGAATATCGCTCTCTTGGCGGTCTTTTTATACCACAGAATTCACCCCACACTTATCAGTACCAGATTCTAACGAATCGTAAAGCAGTTGTGATTGCCCATATGCGCAGTATGAATCCACCAAAAGTGACAATTTTGAAAACTTTGAGTGAAGCAGAAATGCGCCAATTTTTAAACTTAGTAAAACAAGTTAAGCCAGGTGCTCTGTTTGATGCTCGTCCAAATGAGCCACGTTGCGAGGATGCTCCATCCTATTTCTGGTCAGTGAATACACCCAATGGAAAGATCGATATTGCGAGCAAAGTTGATTGCAAGACGATGTCTCGCAAAAATTCGACTGCAGCAGATCAAAAGATCGTTCAGATTTTAACTGATCTTGAAAAATTAGTTCAGCGATAATTTCTTTCATCAGGCTTGATAACTTGTTTTTATGTGAAATGAGTTATCAAGTTTTGATTACTGTTCGCCCATCATTCTTAGAACTGTTTCTATTGTTTGCGAATCAATTTTCGCTCGCTTCATTAATGATGTTGCTTTGCCAAAATCATCGGAATCGATTGCTTCGAAAAACTCATCGACTTTTCCGATCTCAGCTAATTTTTCTAGTACCAATGTGCCTTCGAAATCAGTTTCATCCATTATTTCACCTATCATCAGTTTTAAATACAAATTAGACAGGTTCAATAAGACTTGCATGCTTCTTTGCATTAAAGTAGTTAGACTTCTTGCAAGTTCTCGACTAAATCAAAGCTCCACCAAATGCCTATGAGCAGGAGCTTTTCATGCTTAATTTGAACCAAGACCAATTAGCCGAAATTTCAGAATCAATTCGCCAGGAACACGGCGCCAACGCGGAAGAAATCGCAAGCATTCTAAAGCGCGCGATGACTGTGGGTGATCTTAAAAAAGCTTTGGAAAGTGTTGATGATAATTTGCCAGTGGAACTGGAAGTGGTTTTAGAAATCACGGCTGAAGGCGACTGTGCCGCACAGCCGGGCTTAGCAATTCATCATTATCAAGTTCGCAAAGGCGATGAAGGCTATCCCCGCTTTACACTTGTAGGCGCGCAACCTCAAAATTCCGAAGCTTATGCCGAGGCCTTTGAGCTCGATCTTAAGAATCAGTAAGTTGATCGGGTTTTAACATTTCCAGTTCGGAGAGAATCAAATGAGACAGATATTGAATTTAAAGAACCTTGCATGGATTGTTTTATTTTTTTCTCTAGATGGTTTTTCTTTAGATGAAATCGTTAAAAAACAAGAATTTAAACTTCCGCATTACGAAACTGTAGGTGGAAAGAAGATTCTAAATGTTCGTATCGGTTATGAAACTTATGGGACCTTGAATGCTGATAAACGTAATGTGATTTTGATCACTCACTACTTTTCGGGCAGTTCTCACGCAGCTGGGAAATATGCGGCTCATGATCTGGCTCCTGGTTATTGGGATGCTGTCATCGGGCCTGGAAAAGCTTTTGATACGACAAAGTACTTTATTATTTCCTCAGACACTTTAGTGAATATTAATCCAAAAGATCCCAACGTGATGACCACCGGTCCCCTATCGATTAATCCCGCGACTAAAAAAACCTATGGATCAAGTTTTCCAGTTGTGACTTACCGTGATTTCGTCAGAGTTCAGAAAGAACTTTTGAGTTCATTAGGAATCAACCAACTTGTGGCCGTCGCGGGACCGTCAGCAGGTTCGATGCAAGCTTTGCAGTGGGCTGCCGAGTATCCTGAAATGGTGAAAAGAGTCATCGCTGTGATCAGCCCGGGGCTATCAATGCCAGCTCTTACAATCGGAGTGTTAAATGACTGGGCATCACCAATCTTAAGAGATCCGAAATGGAAAAAAGGCAACTACGCTAAAGGCAAAGAGCCTGTCGACGGATTAGCCGATGCTTTTAAAGCTGTTACTATTTCTGCAGTCGATTTTGCATGGGCCGAGCAGAATTTTAAAAATAATTTTGCTGATCCGAAGAAGTCTCCGACGGATAGTCTTTCGAACCAGTATTTAATTGAATCAAAGTTGATGGAAGGTTCGAACCTCAAAACGAATTATGCTGATGCGAATTCATTTCTTTATATGGTCCGCGCAAATCAGGCTTTCAATATTGAAAATGAAATTTCAAAACTTAAATCTCCGATTCTCTTTATCTCGGCTTCGACTGATCTTTTGTTTCCTCCTGAACTCACAAGAGCCTCGGCACTTAAGATTAATCAGGCTGGGGGAAGTGCTTCGGTCACCGTTATTGACGGAATTGGTGGGCATCTTGCGGGACTCTTCAGTATTGCTAACGCAGCACCTGACATAAAGCGATTCTTAGGCAAAGCTCCTTCGAAGAAATAGATATGACTCGAGAATCTTGTCTATGCACTTTTGACTAAATTACATGTCTTAAAATATGACAGGCGATAATTCGAAGTTACTCTGGCATATTGTTCAAGCGGTATAAACTTTTTTGGGCGTTGGCCCTTCAGATCCATAAGAAATTAACGGAGATCATCCTTATGAAAAGAGCTTTCGCGATACTTAGTTTAACTCTCATAACTTCAACCAGCTTTGCCTCTAACTTGGAAGTAACACGAAGTTTGTTGGCAAATAAAGATATAATGGCAAAGGCAACAGCAGTCGCAATTAAAGAAGCGAATGCTTCAGAATTTTTCGGCATCGAACTTTTTTCGAACGAAAAAGAATATGAAGCGACTCTCTTGTTTATGCCGATTAAAAAAACATTTACTTCAGTTTTCAGGTACGGCATTACTGTTTCAGGTAAAACCGATGGCCAGAACGTTTTATCAGCGAATGGCTTTTACGGCAGCGGCGAGTAACTGAACCCGAGGCTACTTGCTCTGCGAACCAAGTCAATTAGCTCTCATTAGCAGGGGTCAAAAAAGTCTGGAGCCTTCACACACCAGATGACTTTTCCTGTGTTTGCATTCCGGATAAGTTGGAAATTTTGATTTGGGTTGATTACATTCGACTCGAATGAATTTTTTCCGTCGCTCACTGCGATCCATTTCTCTTGGGTCTTAACTGTTGGAAGCTGCCGAATCGTTTTGTAAGTTACGATCTCGACTGAAACATTTTCTAGCCCACTTACGATCTGACCATTCTGTTCGAAACTTCCTTGGTGAACAGAACCACTAAATGTCTTGAGTCTGCCGGCAATGTAATCATTCAGCGAAAAACTTGTGTTAGGCTTAAGCGTAAACCCCTGGTGCGAGAAATCTAACTTCAGTTTGTTGCCGTTATGATTTTTCAAAATGACTTCAGTGATAATCTGAAAATCGTGCGGCTGAGTCAGCATTGGAATGTGTTCTAGGAAATAAGGGCCCGAGCCAAATAACACCATTCCATGCAAAGCACGCCGGCCGCCTTCAGGCAGTTGCGCAAATTGGTCATGAGTATGTTTGCTGGAGTTTGCAGAAGAAATCCCCAACATCGAGAAGTAAGCTAGCATTATCATTAAAATTTTTTTCATGGGTCCTCTTTATTTTGCTGTCTCGGGTAAGTATATCGTTCCATCACTTGAGTGAAGAGATTCGACCCTAAGAGTGTATAAATTAAGCACAAACACAAATTTATCAACAATTGTCGATGCCCGACCGTTAAAAGGTGCCAGCATTAAATTAAAAGTACTTTCCGACGTTAGATACACATAATAATTTCCAAAAGGCATTCCATCAAGTGGACTTCCATAATTAACATCTACTCCGCCATAGTTGTTTATTTTGTTAAAAGAAATTTTCGTCGGTGTAGAAGAATCCTTTTCGACAAACACTTTCCCAACGAAGTTTCTAAGTTCATAACGAAAACAAGTACTCGGCCTAGGCCCACAGGATGGAGCTGCATCGCAACTGCAGATTGCAGCAAATGCCTGAACCGAAATTAAACTGATAAAAATAGCTAACATTTTCATATGACCGCCTCTAAATCTTGGTAATAAAGTTGTGACTTCTTCCACGCGATGGGATCTTTTAGGATTGCTCTACCCACGGCTGCAAAGTCTAATTTTTGTTCATCTAACATTTGATCTATTGTTTCACCGCTTTCAATTCCACCAACGCCAATCACTGGGACTGAAGTTGCGGATTTGATTTGGGCGGCATCATTCACTAGGTAGCCTTCGCCGGATTTGCCCTCTGGCCGGCGCCACCCTCCGATGCCAGAGGAGACGTTGATTAGGTCAACACCTGCTT
>JANPPO010000168.1:0-3805 GCA_031428555.1 Bdellovibrionales bacterium
GCCAGTGCAATTGACCTGAGCTGCCCGAAGTGGAAACAGATTGTTGTAGCGCCATGAAAACAACTTACATATAATTTACACATGCGTGCAAGTCCTGTTTTACGAACACAGCGCGCAATTTTTGAGAACTGTACCAAGGCACAGTAAAGCACAGCGGAGCTAGGTGGCGTCTAAACTCGGATGCTTATCTTTATGCAGTCAGGCTTTAGCTAATTCTTGCTTTCCGAAAAAATGGATTCAAAAATCAAGGCCGATGAAAAAGCAATTTTGGTTTCTTTTAATTTTTTTACTGGTCTTAGGCTTTCTGCTTGCCCAAAGTAATTTGTGGAAATCAGAAACTCAGCTGACTGAAGCTGAAAAATCGGCTCGGCCACTTATTTCAAAATGGAAAGATATTCTTCAAAAAAAACTACAATCCCCAAGTCAGGCAAATGACACAGTTCCGCCTACAAAAAGTCAGGCACCTCAATCTGAGTTAGAAAACTGGCTTCAGTCTGAATCTCAAAAAATGGATTCGACATCATATGACAGCGTTTCAGAGGAAAGTAAGCTTCGTCAAAAGGCACAACTGTTAACACCAGAAGATATTAAAAAGCTAAAAACAGCGGCGATTGACATGAATCGCAGTGCAAACGAACGAATTTTGAGTACCTATTTGTTGTCGATGACTTCCACTCAAGGTCTTTCAGCACTTCAAGAACTGGCTGGTACTCAATTGTCGAATCCAGGCGAACAAGCCCCTCACTCACTTGGTGAAACCATGAGTATGCATGAAAAAGCTCTTCGTAGAATGGTGATTGATGAGCTTTTTAAACGTGCGCAACTCGATCCGTCTTATGTGCCAGAGCTTGCCCGGGTGATCGAAAAGATTCCGGTTCCAGAGCTCAAAGCTTATGCGCAAGATCGCTATAAGCAATTGTTTGGTTCTTAATTCGAAAGACTGACTGTGCCATTTTGTCGATTTCGAGTGCTTCGTTCTCTTTCAGTGATCTAGGATTTTAGCTGAGGGGGAAACACGGATGAAGACTTTACTCACAACATTAGCTTTTTTAACTTTAGGGACAACGACTTGGGCGCAGGAATGTATCTCGGTACCTGAGATGCAAGAGATCGCTCAAGATTTTAAGCAATTTCAGAGCATAGCAGGCAAAGAATTCTGCTATGACAATTCTGAAACAGCGAATCTTTTGGCAAGTATCATGTTTATGCGAAAAACGGCCTTTTCGCCGGATATGAAAAGAAGCGAAGACGAATTGTTTTCAGGCCGATTTTCAAGCAGCTGGTACAAATATTTTACTGAGCGAATTAATGATGTAAACATTCCTTCAAACTGTCCTCCAGGAGTTGGAGCCTACGTTTATGGTTTTGGTAGCACAATGTATGTTTGCCCGATGCTGCTCTCTGCAAATTTTACGGCGCTTGATCGTGCCAGTGTCTTTATGCACGAAGCACGTCATATGGATGGCTTTCGTCATATTACTTGTCGAACTGGTCCCCGTGCCGGGATAAGCGGGGCGTGTGATGATAAAATTTCTGACGAAGGATCCTATGCTGTCACTGTCGAAACCTATTCTCAAATCGCAAAATACGCTGTGGACTTGCATCCAGCGCTAAAAGCTTATTCGGCGTCATCAGCGGCGGTTTATGCCCACGAAACTTTTGATACTCCAGTCCGAGTGAATGCAAAGCCTATTTTAGTTTTGATGAATGAAGCGGGACAGTTTTTTTCAATGAACTTAAGCGGCGGCAATGACATCAAGAAGCTAGGTCAATCGCCAAGCGTGGGTCGAATTGTCATGCGCGGTCAGCACATGATTTTGTTTCCTGAAGATAAAACATTGCCAGCAAAATATGTTTTCGCAAAAAATGAAGGCGATATTGCGCAATCAGCTGGCGACATGATTTTGGAATACAATGGCCAAACACCAGCTCAAAAAGCTGATATGAAAGACATGTTGATCGCTGCTCAGTGGAATGCGCGGGTGTATTCAAACGGAATTAAATTTGTTTGTAACACTCAAAAGCCATCACCAACTGACTTGTCTTTACCGGCAGGTCAGACCGCGGGGCGGATCCTTCATCTTGACGGTTACAAAAGAGATTCAAGATCAAGCTACCTTATTTCTGAGCAAGGTTCGCTCTTTGAGTTTGGCTGTGCTAATTCGAAGCCTTTTGTTAAAGCTTCGATTGCTACCATTGATCAAAAATATAAGCGAGCTTACAAAGTAGCAAATCGCCTCTTCGCGATAAACGATGTCGGTGATTTTTTTGAAATCGCGAATGGTCGCTCAACGAAGATTGAGATGCCAAGTATGGTTGGTAAAGTTTTCGAGTTAGCTCCACAGCAGACTTTAGACTTTATTGAAGCTCCATAGTGAGGTCTTAAGAATTTTGTAGTGGTTTGGCTTAAATAAGGGAATTTACTTATTTAAGCCAAGGCTTCATTAATTAACAAACGGTTATACCCACAGAAAGATCTTTTATGAAACATTCTATTTTGGGATTCAGTTTGATATTTATATTTTTCTTAGCCGCGAATGCAACTGAACCTGTCTCAGGCAACTTTAACATTAGAACCAATGGCAACGCATGCCTGAAGCCTGAGCCATTAGCAAAGTGCATAGTTTTAATAGCAGCAGAAGCACTGGGAACTGCCGTGGGGCCTGCGTCCTCAGAAATTTCAAGCGATGATAATAAGAAACTATTGATTCCGATTATTGCAAAATCCGTCGGCCTTTTTACATTGCAGCTTCAGACGGCGGACGTGACTGGTTGGGAAGAAGGGTTTGAAAATATCAGTGATAATAACTGTGAATTATTTCCGGGGCCTGCTCGGCAGGTTTATCACTCAAGCAGATCAATTTTTAGAACAGCTAAGATTTATCCTTACAAAGAAGCTGAATCCTCTGAAAAAGCTCGCGATATTGATCTCTCGACCTGTTTAGAGTAGTGAAAATTATCTTAAGGACCTGAAAATTGAAACCTGGGTTTGAAAAGTTTTAACCTAGCGCTTTTCCAAAGCTAGAGTCTTGGCCAAGGCTCTGCGAACGGTAAGCTTCGTAGATTCTCTCAGCCACTTTGATCCCATCGCACGCGGCAGAAGTAATTCCGCCAGCGTAACCAGCACCTTCGCCCACAGGATAGAGACCTGGATGTGAAACGCTTTGCAAAGTCTCATCATCGCGAGTGACGCGGATCGGGCAGCTAGTTCGCGATTCAACTCCGTAAAGTTGAGCGTCACTTCCCAGAAAGCCTTTCATTTTTTGATCGAACTTCTCAAAGCCTTCGATCAATCGTGATCTCATGAACTCAGGAACCATCGAATCTAAACGAGCAGGCACTTCGCCTGAAGGACTAGAGCCTTTTCTGACCTCGCCTAATTTTCCATTCATAAAATCAAGTAAACTCTGTGCAGGAAGCTGCTTCTTTCCGCCCGCAGCTAAAACTGCAGCGTAGGCTTTAAGTTCTAAATCTCTTCGCCATTGCAAACCTGCGAAAATATCTTTTCCAAAATGTGTGTCGTGATCCATTGTCACGACGACTGCCGAATTGGCCCATGGGGAATTGCGGTTGTAGTTGCTCATGCCGTTACATACTAAGCCGTCAGCTTCAGTTGAGCTTGATAAAACAAATCCACCTGGGCACATGCAAAAACTGTAAACGCCGATCCCTGTTTTATCATCATGATGAGTGAGCTTGTAATTAGCACTTCCAAGTTTCGGATGATCAGCGGCATCGCGGTATTGAACTTGATTCACCCATTTTTGCGAGTGCTCGATGCGAAGGCCAACTGCCATACTTTTGC
>JANPPO010000169.1:0-7319 GCA_031428555.1 Bdellovibrionales bacterium
TTTGGTTCTGTTGATGCTGATTCACTGACTTCATCTTGATTGTAATTTTGAGATTCAGTTACCGGCACTTGATAAACATTACGATTGCACATGAGGCCTTCACCATCAGCAGATCCACCTCCAGAAGAGGGAGCGCAAGCAGTTAGCTGGGTTAAGAACAGGAGTGCCAAAGACCCAATTTGTATTTTTGCAGTCTTTTTGTTAAGAATTCTTGAGATATGATGCATTTCGTTCCTCCTCCAAAAACGCTAACAGCATTTGTGAAAGAGCAACAAAGTATATTTGCTTTTTTGTGGAGAAAACCAGACAAATTAAGAGGACAAATCCTAAAATGCCCCGCGCTTTTAGAGCGCTGCTCATAATTATTTAGCAAGCGCTCTATGAATATAAAAAAGTTTTATGTAATCAAGACAGTATTTTTACTCTTCTATTTTATGGAGCAGGTTCGGGAACTTCTTCGATTGGAATATTCGGCTCGGTGCCGTCACCAGTTTCAATTTCTTCTTCGGGCGCAACTTCATCAGTTAGTGGAGGTTCAGATTCAACAGTTTTTGCACTTGCCGCAAGAAGTGCGTTACTAATTGTTGCGAGCACTTTTCCACGTTTAGAAGCTTCTCTTGCCATGTCAGCAACTTCTGGATTCATCACTCCGCTACGTGCATCCCAATTTACTTCACGAGATCGAAGTTTCGCATCTTCGCGTGTTGAGGCTTGGCTATTATCAGTGTAGCTCCAGATAAAATCCGGATTATCTTTAGCGTACCATTCGCCGCCTACAACATTAAAAGCTTCATCAAGTTCTAAATCGTAAACAAAAGTCATTTTCTTAGTTGTGATTTTACTTGTGACACCAGTAGAGGGATTCGTGAGTGCCGGATGGAACGTATCCATCACAATTCCTACTATATATTTGGCTTTTGGACTTCTGAAATCGCGATTCACATCTGAAGGAAGTTCGGAAATTGATCGCAATGCGTTCTTAAAATTATAAGTCGGGATGAAAGTCTTCGGATCAAAATAATGGTAATCGTATCCATTAATTGGATAGTTCCAAACTTCAGGGCCGTTAGAGGAATCCATAACTAAGCTCTTTTTATTTAGGCCAACACGATTAACAATAGTTAAATGCCAGCTCATCGGATTTGAATCCAAGCATGGTGCGCCAGTTGGTCTTAGATAAGGATCACGTTCAACATTTCCGCGGCAACGATCTCCTGCGCGAAATGAACCTGGAGAAGATGAAGCCCACAACCAAGATTGAAGACCTTTAATATCATTTGCGTGAAAAGTAATTGAGTGAGCGCCTGTAACATCTTGCAAAGTAACTGGAGAGTGAGGAGAAGTTGGATTCATATGAGTCACTGCGGCCCAACCATGACAAATTCCAGTCCAGCCAGCGATAATTCCGTCCTCTTGATAATCTAAAAGAGCTTTTTCCCACATATGTCTTGTGAGTGTCCAGTTCGTGTCTCCAATTAACAGATCGTATTTTTCAGCAGGAGAAAGTTCGCTAATTCTTCCAGCAGAGATAAAGCTGCCAGATGGATTCGCTTGATAGCTTTGATAGTTATTAATAAAGCTTTTTGAATTAGCAAAAGTTTTACTCGCGTATCGATTTCCTAATACCGCTTTATGAATTGGCCAATAAGATCCAGACCAAGGTTCGAAACTTGCGCCACCTTTATTTAAGCCCTGAATTTCCATAGACCTTATATCAGTTGTATAAGTTAAGTTTTCTACAAATTTCGTGAAATCATCTCCAGGCAAGGGAGCTGAGCCAGGAGCAACAGGACGAGCGTTTGCTGTTAATGCGAAAAGTAATATCGCAATTGAGAAAACTCCGAATGCAGCACCTGATATTGCTGCGATGAAGCGTATAAAATAATTAAAAAATTTAAAAAACGAACTTAGCGCTGCTGTATGCACAATGACCCCCCGGTAGATGCAATTACACAAAACGACTGTGACATTGCGGACTTGCAAAGTTTGTTCCCTAATTTAAATTACGATATGTGATTTGAAGATTTTATGAGTCCCAATCTGCCTCAAATTAAAAAAACGTGATGATATTTTTCTCACGTTTTTTTTGTTGAGATACTTATGCTATGGTCCTTAGACTCTATGTTAAGCGATCTTAACAAAAGAATGAAAGGGATCATTTTGAAGAAAATTTTAAATCTCATTGCCGCGATTACAATCCTTGGAACTTCTAACTTTGCATATAGTAATGACAGCGAAATCCTAAAAACTAATACTTCATCAACCAAAGAAGTGGCCGATATCGTTAATAAAGAGCGAAGAAGATATGGACTCAAACCACTCATCGGTAATTCAAAGCTTTCTCAAGTAGCAGGAGCACATGCAAAAGATATGTACCGAAGAGATTACTTTAGCCACTCATCTATAGATGGTAGAACAATGGGCGACAGATTAAGAGAACGGAACGTGCCTTTTAAAATTGCCGGTGAAAATATCGCGCGTGGCCAACAAACTGCAAAAAGAGTGATGCAAGCGTGGATGAACTCTCCAGGGCATAGAAAAAATATCTTGAATCGTAAGTACGGAAAAATCGGAATTGCACGAGCGGGCAACGTTTGGGTTCAAAACTTTTCAAACTAATAAACTAAGGTCGATGATGTTGTCAGGGGTCATATTTTTTGTGCCCTGACAAGCGCTACTGAGAAATCTATTTTTGGCGATCATTCATTTCAGAAATAACTTTATCTAAAAGGGAAACTCTGGCTACAGCCGGGTAGTTATACTTTTTAAGTTCGACGGTCGCTTTCTTTAGTTCCGCAAGATCAAGTGCGGAGCCGGCGCTAAGAATCTTTGCGACTCTTAAAAGCGTTAAATATTCTTGGCTGGTAATTTTGTTTTCTGCAATAATCTTTTCGCAGTCTTTAATATTCTTTTTAAATTCTTCCATCGGATTTGTAGATCTGATTATTATTGCGATAGCTGCCTTTGCCGCATATGCGGCGAGCTTGGCTAAATCTCGTGTCTCATTTTCTATAAGCTTGGTGATGTAATAGTCGGCTTTTTGATATTCACCTTTTTTAAAATAGAGCTCGGTTGAAAGTTGGTTGTAGGCGGCATCTTCCCGAGGAGTCAGATTATTTTGCGAAAGTGTTTTGTGAACCGCAACAGCCTTATCGAGCTTGTTTTGAGCTAATAGGTATCGAAGTGTCGTTTTTTCCATCGGAAGTTTATCTTGGGAAACGATTTTGAGCCTTTCAATTTCCTTTTCTACATTTTGAAAGTCCAAATCTTTAATCTTCATTTCGACAGTTAAGAATTTGGCGTAAAGATGGATTGGCTCCATTTTCTTATCAGCTAAAATTTTTGCCACCATCGTTTTGAAATCTTTTTTGAGCGGGTAAGAGCCAGCATAATAAGTAAGCCGATCGCTAGCCGTTTTTAAAAAGACTCCTTCTCTTCCATCTGAGATATCATACTCCAGCTTCCAGCATCTTTCTAATTCATCCGTTTTTTTAAGATAAGTGAGCGTTGTGCAATTACTAGCAACTAGAGGAAGAAAGAATTGTTTATTCTTATCCTTTGGAGTAAATCGAAGGAAGTAATCATAGATTTCAATCAAACGGCTAGGATCTTTTTCTTCATCAGGAAGTAAACTGCTGATGTAAGAAACTTCAAATACTTTGTTGGTTGTGTTTGGTAAGGTTAAGTACCGCTTCCACATGTCACGAACCAAATCTTCATCAGATTTGCTCTTGCTCAAATATGCAGAGAATGTCGCGTACTCTAGAAGCTTGAGGAGTTCGTTTTCTTTATAGCTGTTGTCATCGGCGGAAGTAAGATCAGCGCCCAGTCGAATTCGCAAAGCTTTAAATTCTTTTGGAGAAAGTGCCTTCTTGGAAACTAATTGAGCTAAGAGTGACCGATTATATTCAGGTAGTGATTGAACCTGGGAAAAAGCGTGGCAGCTTACACAAAGTAAAAAAATATATTTTAACATTTTTCTATTTTAGCCCAATCCCAAGAACTGTAAATTACGGAAATTAAATCCTCAGGACTAATGACTATGTTTTGAAATTAAAATTCCTACTCCTCGTCTTCGTCTTCTTCTTCCTCATCGTCCTCTTCTTCTTCCTCATCGTCGTCATCCGATACAGCTTCAGCTTCAATCTTTACAAGCCAGCCCTCTTCGTACGGGTCTTCCATGATAATCGCAGGATCTTCAACTACTTGGGCATTAACTTCCAGGATTTCGCCATCAACAGGTGAATAGATATCAAGAGGGCCATCGCTAGTCTCAATCGTTCCTATGACTGCTTCAGCTTCAACTTTTTCGCCTTCTGGATTTAAATCAACAGAAGAAATTTCATCGAAATCTTCAAGAGCTTCCTCGTTGATTCCAATCGTAATGACCCCGTCATCGTTCTGCATCCACATTGAGCCCATATAATTTCTTCGTTCACTCATTAATTCCACCTTGGTTGAAATAATTTTACTAAACCAAATAAGCTAAAAAAGGGACGACTTTTGAAAAGTTAGTAACGCAGAGCACGTTAAGCTTTACGAGTCGCTGTTGTTTCTGGTACACACCCATTCGTACGTTCGCATCGCAAAAACGACATCATTGTCAATTTTCAGAGGGGGGAATTGATGACGAAACGGGTTTTTGTCTGTGGATCTTTATCGGAAGGCATGGTCCATTTCGATAAAATCGCAGGCGCAGTCCAAAATAGTGAAAAAGCGTGGATAAATGGCGCAGCGTATCAACTACGCGTCGGTTATCCGGTTTTATTAAAAGACAACTCACACAAAATTAAAGGCCAATTGGTGGAACTCAACTCCCACGAGTTGATGGTTTCTTTATTAGATGGGTTCTATGGCTACTCGAGTCTTGATCCAGCTAAGAGTCTTCATTTTAGAGAGCTTGGTGAAGCCGAGCTTTCAACAGGTGAAAAGGCAGAGTGTTGGGTTTATTATTTAAACCCAAAAAAACTGCCAACAACGGCGCGTTTAATTACTGATGGAGATTGGGAATCCCAAATTCAAGGCCCCAAATTCACCGATCAATTAACTGAGCGACAAAGGCATTATATTCGCAAGCTGGGAGCGGCAACCGGCCGTGAAGTCGTGCCGATTGACCTGCCTCTTTATCGAGAGTTGATGAATCTGGAATTGATAGTGGACAAGGGCCGCCGACTTGCTTTATCTAAGTTCGGACAAGAGGTTTGCCGTTATCTTGGAGAATCAAAAACATAATTTTCGAATAGTTCTCGTTGAACCTGAAATTCCTCAGAATACAGGCAATATTGGTCGTACATGTGTTGCGACCAAAGCTGAGCTGCATTTAGTTGGTAAATTAGGTTTCGAAATTAACGATAAAAATTTAAAAAGAGCCGGCCTGGATTATTGGCAACATCTTGTCTGGCGCCATCACCTCACAATTGAAGATTGGTATCAACAGGTTGAAGACCACTCTCGAGTTTTTTACTACTCCGCCTTCGCAACAAAAAATTATACTGAAGTTCAATATCAAGAAGGTGACTGGCTTGTTTTCGGCAAAGAAACTAAAGGTCTTGATCCTCAAATCTTACAAAAAAACGCTGATCGATCACTTTTAATTCCATTGTTAGGTCCAGCAAGAGGACTTAATTTAGCAACTGCAGTTGCAGTCGTGGCATATGAAGGTGTTAGACAAATTGGTGCAATTTCCACTGGAGAATCTACATGAAAAAGAGTCGACAATTCTGGGTCTTTATTTGTTTTGTGATTTTATCAGCATTACCATTTGTTTCAGTTGGTATGAGCTTTATGAAAATTAGAGCAGCCGTCGTTATGGACCAGGAAATCGAGTGGACGGGTGGTAAACAAGCAGTGCTTCAAGTGCCAAAATTAGAAAAAAGCGCTTATGAATTGCGCCTTGAATCTGCGGTATCCGATTGGCAGCCTCTAGTTGAATTAACTTGGCAACTTCGTAACAAACAAACACTTGAGGAAATCGTATCGCTCAATACACCCGAGAAAATAACGCTTACAAGGCCGATCGGCAAAATACAAATTGCGCAGGAAACAAGCGGTGAAAATGAACTAGTTGTTAACTTCATTAACAGCAATCCGACTGATCGAAAGCTGCGGATTAAATTAGCTCACGATAGAGATGCAATATTAGCCAAAAGCACTAAGGAATTTGGGATAGTTCTCGCCATCAGTCTAGTCCTTTCGCTACTTCTCTGGAAGCCACTTATGGCACCAGTGCGACACTCTACCTAAACTAACATACTGAAGATCTAGATGACGCTTTAGGCGTTGCCGTCTGGGGGGCCGGGATATATTCTGACCCGACTTATGAAGGCAAATTTTTTCGCAAAAATATTCGGTACTAAGCACGATCGTGAAATGAAAAAACTCCAACCAATTGTTGATCAAATCAATAAATTGGAAGCAGAGATAGCAGCGCTGTCTGACGATCAGCTAAAAGCAAAAACTCCTTACTTAAAAGCAAAGCTCGCAAAAGGTGAATCAACAGATTCAATTTTGCCTGAAGCATTTGCTGTCTGCCGTGAAGCTTCCAAGCGTGTGCTTGGAATGCGGCACTATGATGTTCAATTGATCGGTGGAATTATTCTTCACAAAGGAACGATTGCAGAAATGCGAACGGGTGAAGGTAAAACTCTTGTAGCAACTTTGCCGGTTTACCTAAATGCACTAACAGGCCGTGGTGTTCACGTCGTAACTGTGAATGACTACTTAGCAAAACGTGATGCTGAATGGATGGGCCGTCTTTACACATGGCTTGGTCTTACTTACGGAATCATTGTTCATGGTCTGAATGATGAAGAGCGAAAAGTTAATTACAATTCTGATATTACTTATGCAACTAACAACGAATTAGGTTTCGATTATCTTCGTGATAATATGAAGTATGATCTAAACGATTACGTACAGCGTGAACATCATTTCGCAATCGTAGATGAGTGCGACTCGATTCTAATTGATGAAGCTAGAACTCCGCTTATTATTTCGGGTCCTGCTGAAGCTTCGACTGATAAATATTATTCAGTTAACAAAGTGATCCCGTCTTTAGAGCGTGAAAAGCATTTTACAATTGAAGAAAAATCTAAGACTGCTGCTTTAACTGAAGAAGGCATTACCAAACTTGAAGATCTTCTTAAAGTTGGGAATTTGTACGACCCAGAACATATCGAAACTTTGCACCACGTTTATCAGGCTTTGAAAGCTCATCAACTTTATCGTCGGGATGTTGAATACATGGTGATGAATAATGAAGTTGTGATCGTGGATGAATTTACGGGCCGACTTATGCCGGGCCGCCGCTGGAGCGATGG
>JANPPO010000170.1:0-4066 GCA_031428555.1 Bdellovibrionales bacterium
GGCAACATTCCTACCGGAGTAAGAACTGAATATCGTCCACCCACATCAAGTGGGATTTCTAAATGATGGTAAGATTTTTTCAAAGCCCACTGTGCAAGAGAACTTTCTTTTCTTTCAGAAATAATAGCAACGTAAGGACTAAGCTTATAGTTTTGTAAAATCATCTCTAATGCGCAAAGAGTTTCAACTGTCGTTCCACTTTTGGATGTAATCAAAAATGCCGTTCGCGATAAATCTTTGATGCTTTTCATCTGCGCTTGAAAGTGAACTGGGTCAACGTTGTCGACGAAGATCATGTTCGTCATTCCAAAAAATTCCGCAATAACTTGTACGCCTAAAGAACTTCCACCCGTTCCCAATAAAACAATCTGATCAATCTTCCCGTGCCAAGATTTAGCTAACCGAGCGCATTCATCCCAAAGATGATTTCTAACTGGAATTTTAGTAAATCCAAGTTTTTCATTATCTAAAACTTTTTGGAGTGCACCAAGGCAGCGTTCGTAAAGTTCAGCAGGTACTTGGTTGGTTTGATTGACGAGTGAAAACATGCAGTTCCTTTAAATTTTTTATGAGACTGCAACATCCTCTTCAATTCGGTGATAGCCCTTCCACTCTTTGAGTCGACCGCGGGGGCGAGTTCCATCATCAGGATATTCGATCAGCACATAAGTCAGTTTAGTTATCTTACCCAACGATACAATATCTAATGATGTCAATTCTGTCCATGTCCCAGTGTTGAAATACTCTTTATCTGTGCCCCACTGACGGTACTGGTAAACATGCGTATGACCAAATACGACAGTGTGGACTCTTTCGTCTCTTAAAATTCGGCGCGCTGCCTCACTGAGGTCTGGGAAAATAGCGCTTTCAAAAGCAATCTTGAGAAGGCTTTTCAATGACCAATTCCTTCTAGGATCTTTTTTAAATAATGTTTTAACAGCAAATCCAAATAATTTCGCAATTGAAGAAACAATGAGCCAAGTTTCATTAAAGAACGCCCATCGCAGCATTTTGCTAAAAGGACGAATTTTATCTACATGTGGATATTTTTCTTTGATTTTTAAAACAAGCTCGATAAAAAAATGTGACCCGAACGGTAAATTTAAAATTGGTTCTGGCAAATCTTTTTTAAGAAAAAATCTTTTCGGATCTAACCTATTTGCAGCTTCATGCATATGACCGTGTTCAATATGAACACCATCAAAGAAATAAACGATATTTTTATAACGAACAGATGCAGCTACTGCTTGATTAAAAAAAGCGCGGCAAGCAGGCCACATCATCGCTTGATCATGGTTTCCTACAACATATGTAATTAAATTTTGAGGTTGAGAAGAAAAATCCTTCAAAGCTCTAAAAACATTTTCATGTCCTTGGACTATCGATTTTAAAACTTCCAAAGCCACACTTTCAGTAACAACCGTTAGAAAGTGTCCGCGATAATCGACTTGCAAGAAGTTCAGGAAATCGCCATTGATGATAATTTCTACTTCTGCGTCTCTGAATGTTCCTGAAGAATAGTAATTGATAAACTCTGTGAGCTTTTCACCGTAATAGAATTCTTCGAGCTGATTGGTTGCACCATCTGCAAGAAGTCTTCCTTTACCTAAATGTAAATCGCTTACGATTAGCTTTATTCGGCGGCTCAACGGTCAATCCCTCGTCCTTTAATTCTATTCACTTAAAAGTATAGCCTATTTGGCTTTCTTTTGGTCTTCTGAATTACGTTCAGAAGAATTCTCGACCTGCATGTCACTGGAATCTTCATGTTCCAGATTAACTAACGCGATCCTAAGAGCCCGAACCGTTTTCTGCATTTGGTCGTGTTGGCTTTCCATAATTTTGTTCAGATCTTGTACTTTAGACCGGTACAGATCAAGTTCAGATTTATACTGATCAAGTCTGCGTTGTAAATCCAATATCTTTTCATCCTTAGCGCGCATAAGAGCTTGTTTCTCTCCGCGGACTAATTCTAATCTGTTTTCTAATTCTCTCTCGCGAACACGGATTTTTCGAAAATCCGACTTAATTCGCATATCAAGATCATCAAGCTTAGCCTTGGCTTTTGACAGCTCGGCATCTTTAAATTGTAAATTACCTTTTAGAATCAGCTGTTCATTTCTAGATTGATCAGCCAAATCACCCTTTTCTTTTTCTAGGCGATGAACTCTAATTTGCAAATCTTCAACTCGACGTGTGACTACATCACCCGCAGAGGCCAAATCATCATTTTCTGTTCTCAAACGATCAATTTCAATTTCGAGTTCTTTAATTCGAGTCTGAGCAATTTTTAAAGTTTCCGACTGCGCTAAGCTTGCATCTAATGAAGTATAAACCTGGCCATTACGAGTTCCACGCAAGGCACCTGTCGCAACTTTTTCTTGAAGGATAGCGCGGTTACCTTTAGCGCCTTCGACTGCGATCGTTCGATCAGCCTCAGTATTAACAGCTGTTGAACTCATTGTCGCAGCCGTTGATGTGCTTTGATCAGAATTGCCTCTCAAGGTCTCTGGAGGAAATTTTGGAATTTGTTCGTTAGAAGGAGTCGTTAAATTGCTCGCATCAACTTCACTCTCATCACGTGGACCGTCTTCCTGACCCATGCGCAATTTTGGAGCTTTAATATTTTCATTGAGATGAGCAAAAACAGTTGGAAAATCATCGCTACTATCTTTATTGCCTCTGCCAGAGTCACTCTCAACCGCAACGCTATCCATAAAAAGAGGATTAATTTTTTGATCGTCGTCAATTTTAGATCGAGTCGCCGGGCTCAAAATATTATACTGAGAATTGAGGGAATCATCCTCAACATCATCTTGCGAGTTATCGATTGATTTAACCTCGTCGATTAAATCGTTCAAAAATTCGTTCTCTTCAATATTCTTTTTAGCCTTGGCTTTAGGTTTCCCCATCTTTGTTAAGATCGGGATTTTTCCAAGATTTCTAAAGGCTTAAGTGCTTACTTGAAGATAATTTTGGTAAGTCTTTTGACGATTTCCTAAAGTTTCAGAGGTCACAGCTAATAAAGATTTAAGACCAAAGTCTTGAACAGTGAAACTAGCTAATGCACTTCCAACGAAGCAGGCTTTCTTCAAATCTTCAAAGCCAGGCTTTTTCCCAACTTGAGACAACCATCCAAAAAAGCCGCCGGCAAAAGTATCGCCAGCACCTGTCGGATCAACCACTTCAGGAATTGGAAAAGCTGGTAAAAGGAAAAGTCCTTTTTCTTTGTGATTTAAAATAATGCCGTACTCACCGCGCTTGATCACGACAGCTTCTGGACCCATCTTCAAAAGTTTGTAAGAAGCCGAGATTGCATTCGGTTCGCCCGTCAGCATCTTGCTTTCGCCTTCATTGATAAGAAGGATCTGAACTTTTTCTAAGACCTTAACTAAATCAGAGCGCTTAGATTGAATCCAAAAATTCATTGTATCCATACCGGTATATACCGGACTCTTCACTTGCTCTAAAACTTTGGACTGAAGAACAGGATCAATATTCGCCAAAAACACGAATTTCGAATCCTGATAAGAAGTTGGCAAAACCGGATCAAAATCAGCAAACACATTCAGGTCTGTAGCCAGGGTTTGAGCCTCATTTAAATTGTCGTCATAAAAACCTGACCAATGAAATGTCTGGCCCGTTTTAACAGTCATTCCTGTTAAATCGACATCACGTTTTTCGAGGATTTTTTTGTCTTCAGGGCTGTAGTCATTTCCAACAACACCAACAACTCGAACTCGAGATAAAATAGAAGCGGCTACCGAAAAGTAATTTGCAGAACCACCAAGCGCCCGTTCAACTGCGCCAACCGGTGTTTTGATACTATCGTACGCCAAGCTCCCCACGACGAGAATTTGTGACATTCTTTCCTCCTAATGCTGAGTTCGAGATATCCATCTTTTGTGGATGTTCATTATACGCACTGGTTAACTGTCCGCAAGCTGCGAATATGTCTCGACCCATTGTGCGTCGAAGAAGAACATGGGAACCCAAGCGCATAAGTTCATTTTGGAAAGCCGTTACAGCTTTGTCATCTGGACGCGAGTAACCGCTGCCTGGATGT
>JANPPO010000171.1:0-7687 GCA_031428555.1 Bdellovibrionales bacterium
CTTGTGAGTTTTATGGATTACGATTTAGGATTTTTTGATACCGAAACTTGCCGAGTCGAAGCGGGAAAAAACCCGTTCGGCTCAAAAGTGTTACCCATGTCTCCGGTATAATCTGTAACCTATGTGTCCGGTATGGACCTTTGTAGAAATGGTAGGGAGTACAGGATTCGAACCTGCGACATCGACCTTGTAAGGGTCGCGCTCTACCAACTGAGCTAACTCCCTGTTTGGTAAACAAATCATCTTCATGATTTGTCGATAACTGAGCCGAGGTTTTAAAACGACGGCTGTTCGATGGCAACTATTATTTTACTGGTTTGCAAGGATACTCGGTGCGGTCCGAAATCTTGCTCATTGGGTAGTTATACTGGCTGTTAGAACCCTGAGGCATCACCGTGAGAACCATGACTTTACCCTTGAATGGATGAACGTGCTGGTTCTGTGGCACCGATGCTGGGTCAAAAAGGCGAAGCATCATCCGGTAGCGCATTTTAGATTCAACAGTCTTCATTTGAGCGACGATTCGCTTATCGCTTTCTTCAGTTCCAAATCCAGTCGCAACGATCGTACAAGTGTCGGCTTCTCGTTCAGTGATCGAGAGAAACTTAATGTTGCTGTTATAACGATCTTTGGTAACTCGGATGTAGAAGTAGCTACCAACGGACTTGCCCCCAGTATTCACAGTCCATACGCCCTGAGCCGTTGACCAGGTAAATGGAAGTTCTGTTGCCCAAGGAAAAGGCACCCAATTGCTGGGAGCAGCTTTTTGAGCTTTCTCGGCAACCGCTGCCATTGCTGGCATACTTAAAAATCCGGCTAAAATAATTCCAATAATCATTTTCATAAGCTCTTTTCCCCTACTGTTCCATCAACACGCGAGCTGATTTGTTCATAAAATAACCGTTCTTGGCCCTAAATATATACTTTGGCTTTTCGTAATCAGGTTCAATCATTTTTCTTAGACGCTTAATCGTAACGTAGATTTTATTATCGTGTACACCTGGGTCGTAGGGCTGTTTCCAAACGTTTTCGACCAAGTACTCTTTAGAGAAAACAGAACCCGGATTTTGAACAAAGAGCTTCAATAAATCGAGAAGAATAAACTGATTCTTAAAATCAACTTTTCCTAATTTCTTTTCGATAACCGCGTTTTGAGTTTCATCGAAAATGAGATCGAACTGAGATTGGGCTTCTGCTCCCAATTTTTCAGCTAACTGCTTTGACATTTTATATGTTCGAACGAAGTTCTGAGGATCCACACTTCGAGAAAGTAAACTAATATAGAATCGAGCCATTTCTTTATCGCCAGATTCTGAATAGATCCAACCTAAAAGGCCCATCAAATTAAGTGATGTTGAGCTGCTCTTAGTGATCTTCAGAAGATCATAAGCTTTCCATGCGACATCGATAGCCTCATCGTACTTTTTTAATATGCACAAAATACGGGCATTGAGCATATAAGTAGCAGCTTTGAGATCCGGAATATCAAGGACTTGGAAAAAAACCTGTAAATTGTAAATTTCCTTTAAAGCGTCTTGAAGGCGATTAATCGGCTCGAGAGTGTAAGTGTTTGCGATTAAAAAAATCGCGTAACAAATATCTTTTTTATTATCCTGAGTGAGCGCTAAAGATAAAGATTTTTGTCCATAATCTAAAGCAAGTTCGGCTTGATTTCTGTAGTGAGCAGCTAAACCAAGGGAATAAAAAGTTTTTGCAGAAAGGTCAAATCCCTCTTTCAAAACGAGGTCTTGCAACTTCTCTTTTGTTTCTTGGATTTTTTCATATTGTTCGCGCTCTGCAAAGATTCGCAAAAGATAATTTTGAGCTTCTAAGAAATTATCGAAGTCTCTAAGTGCGAAGAAAAGCTCTGAAGCTTCAACCAATTTTGGTTCAGCTTGCTTGAGATCCCCTCTGTCACAATAGAGGCGTCCTAATTCTAAAAGGGTATTAGGTGTCATGTAGCGGTAGCCCTCTCATTTCATGTACTGTCAGGAAGGGCAAGAAAATGTCAGAATCTGTTTTGATGGTCAATGGGAAAGGTCATTCAAAGCGATAAAGTCAGCATGCATTGATTTAAACAACTTGTCATTTTGCCTCTATTTTGGGCAATCAACTTGAGCTTTCTTAAAAAGAAAACGCCCGGTTTATTCAACCAGGCGTCCCTTAAACATTTCATCTCACGGAGCGAATGACAAATTAGTGAGTCGTATGAAGAACTTGGCCCGCATACTGAGCCATAAGCCCTGCTTCGCGGTTCTTCATGTTCTTAAACAAATCTTTCGGAGACTTGATATCAAGTGCGTTAATCAGAACTTGATCGACATGGTCCACAAGAATCACTTTCAGCTCTTTCATGACTTCTTTTGGAATATCCTTCAAATCCTTATCGTTCTCTTTTGGACAAATGATCATCTTAATACCACCACGGTGAGCTGCTAAGATCTTCTCTTTGAGGCCACCGATAGGCATCACACGGCCACGTAAAGAGATCTCACCAGTCATCGCAACTGTGCGCTTAACTGGAATCTTTGTGATCGCAGATACGATTGAAGTCGTAAGTGCAATACCCGCAGAAGGACCATCTTTAGGAACCGCGCCTTCAGGTAAATGGATATGAACGTCGATGTTAGCAAAGTATTCTTTGTCTAAGCCAAACAATGGACCGCGAGATCGGACATAAGAAAGAGCTGCTGTACAAGACTCTTTCATCACATCGCCAAGCTGACCCGTTACAGTGAATTTCCCTTTTCCAGGAACTACTGTTGCCTCAACAGAAAGTAAATCTCCGCCGACTTCAGTCCAAGCCATACCATTCGTAAGACCGATTTCGTTTTTCTCTTCGATTTTACCGAATTTGTATTTCTCTGGGCCAAGAAGTTCGAGCAATTTTTTAGGTGTTACAACATGGGCTTTCGCCATTGCTGATGCATCTTTTTTCTTCGGCTTCTTAGCGCCCTTCATTTCCGCAACAGCTTCTTCCATCACGATTTCTTTAGCCATTTTACGACAAACGTTGGCAAGTTGTCTTTCCAAGTTACGCACACCCGCTTCTTTCGTGAAGTAACGGATGACGTTTTTGATTGTCGCATCAGGAATACTGACTTTGTAGTCTTTCAAGCCGTGATTTTCGATCTGCTTAGGAACCAGATAATTTTTAGCAATATGGAACTTTTCTTGTTCGATATAACCTTCTAAAGAAATGATTTCCATACGATCCAAAAGTGGTCTTGGAACTGTATGAAGCGAATTTGCAGTCGCGATAAACATCACTTTTGAAAGGTCATAATCAAGTTCAAGATAGTGATCTTGAAAATTATGATTTTGTTCAGGATCTAAAACTTCAAGCATCGCTGCTGAAGGATCGCCTCTGAAATCATTTGCCATTTTGTCGATCTCGTCGAGAAGAACAACTGGATTTCCTTTATCAACTTTTCTTAAAGCTTGTAAAATCTTACCTGGCATAGCGCCCACGTAAGTTTTTCTGTGACCACGAATTTCAGCTTCATCACGAACGCCACCCAATGAAATTCGGGCAAAGTTTCGATTCAATGAGGTTGCAATTGATCGAGCTAAAGAAGTCTTACCCACACCTGGAGGGCCAACAAGACAAAGAATTGGACCCTTCATCGAGTTAGAAATCTGCAATACCGCTAAGTATTCCAAGATTCTTTCTTTTACTTTTTCTAATCCCCAGTGATCATCATCTAAAACTTTTTGGGCACGTTTGATATCATGCTTTTCAGCTGAATAATCCTGCCAAGGAAGAGTTAAAACCCAGTCGATATAATTTCTAACAACAGTTGCTTCAGCTGACATCGGGGACATCATCTTAAGCTTCTTAATTTCTTTCATCGTCTTTTCAAATGCTTCTTTAGATAACTTCTTAGCTTTTGCTTTGATCTCTAGATCTTGAAGCTCTGCTTGGTAATCATCTTTTTCACCCAATTCTTTTTGGATGGCCTGCATTTGTTCATTTAGATAATATTCTTTCTGAGAACGTTCCATCTGCTTCTTCACGCGAGTGCGGATTTTCTTTTCCACTTCCAAGATTTCAATTTCACCTGTCATTGTGTTAAGCAAATGCTCTAAGCGTTTAGCTGGATCTAAGATTTCTAATACCTTCTGTTTTTCTTCGAGCTTCAAATTTAATTGAGCCACAATAATATCAGCTAATTCGCCTGGATTATCGATTGAAGAAACTCTCATCAAAATTTCAGGTGGAATACGTTTGTTCAATTTTACATAAGTCTCAAAAGTATTTTTCACTGAGCGAATAAGCGCCTGAGCTTCCACGATGTTATCCACATCTTCTGGAATCTCATCAATTTGCACAGAGAAGTAAGAGTCATTATTAATGAAACTTTTAATACGTACGCGGCGCTTACCTTCGACAAGTACTTTTACAGTACCGTCTGGCAAACGTAACAATTGAATGATCGTCCCGATCGTTCCAACTGTATAAATATCTTTGGGCTCAGGATTATTCGTTTTAGCGTCCTTTTGGGCTGCTAATACAATGTCCGTTTGCTTACTCATGGCTTCTTCGAGTGCATTGATTGATTTTTCACGTCCGACGAATAATGGCATCATCATATGTGGAAAAATAATTAAGTCCCTCAATGGTAGCAACGGTAGCTGCTGTCCCTTAGAGTCTTGTCCCTTGGTATCACTCATGAAGCCTCCCTCAGTGGATTCTTCGGTCTACTCATGTAAACCTACTTACTGTCAGTATATGAACTTATTTGTTAGAGAGAAAAGGAAAAAGTTCCGTTTTGAAACTGGACCCCAAACAAGTGACACAAAATCGGTATAAGAAATTGTTATTAACCTTTAAATCAGTTGTTGAATTCGTTCCAAAAGCGCCTGAAACGAAACGGGTTTAACTAATACCTCTTGTGCACCTTTTAATTTTGCGGCTTTGAGGACTTCGATTTCGAGATTTCCGGTTAATGCGATGATTGGAATATGCTTAAATTCTGGGCTCGCCCTGATGCTAGAGATCAAATCGAGTCCGTTTTGTCCTGGCATATGTAAATCTGTAATGACAAGACTCACGGGTTCGGTCGCACCTTTAAGTCTTTGCATTGCGTGAAGTCCATTAACAGCTGTGATTATTCGAAAACCCAAAGATGTTAATCGCGATTCAGTAATATCGCGCATAGCTGCATCATCTTCTACAAGAAGTACGTAATAAATTTTTTCAGATTTTCTTGAATTGGAATTTTCTGAACTTGAACCATTGTTCACGTCAATTGCCACAGAATCTCCATTTTAAAGTTCTATGTTCATAGTGTCGCGAACAATTGTGTGTATTGTCACAATGAATTTTTAGTTAGGTCCTACAAAAGCGCAATTAAGCGCTTTCTGCAGGATCACTGGTCTGTCTACCCGAGGCAGTCTCGGATTCTGTTTTGTAGGTTAACAAAGGTTTGCCCTTTGAAAGGATCACGTTTTCGTCAATCACAACTTCTTTAATGTTCGTCTGAGAAGGAATATCAAACATGATATCAAGCATCGAAGTTTCGATGACTCCACGAAGACCACGAGCACCGGTCTTACGCTTGATTGCAGTTTCAGCAATCGCTTTTAAAGCTTTATCAGTGAATTTTAAGTCTACACCTTCAAAACCAAACAGTTTTTGATACTGCTTTGTGATCGCGTTCTTTGGGCGGATCAAAATATCAATTAAAGCAGCTTCATCTAATGGATCAAGTACTGCAAGCGTTGGAAGACGACCGATGAACTCTGGAATCAATCCGAATTTCACGAGATCATCTGGCTCGACTTTTCTTAAGATATTGCTATCAACCATCGCATTTTTTTCTTTTTGAGTCTTGATATCAGCACCGATACCAAGTGATTTACTAGTCGTGCGACTTTCAATCTGCTTATCAAGGCCAACGAATGCGCCACCCACGATGAAAAGAATATTGCTTGTATCGACTTGAATAAATTCTTGTTGAGGATGCTTACGGCCACCTTTAGGGGGCAGATTTGCAACCGTTCCTTCTAAGATTTTAAGTAAAGCTTGCTGAACACCTTCACCGCTTACGTCACGAGTGATGGATGGGTTTTCTGATTTTCTAGAAATTTTATCGATCTCATCAATATAGATGACACCTTTTTGAGCTTTTTCGATATCCCAGTCAGCTGCCTGTAAAAGATTAAGAACAACGTTTTCAACGTCTTCACCCACATAACCAGCTTCAGTTAATGTTGTTGCATCTGCCATTGCGAATGGAACATTTAAAATTTTAGCAATTGTCTGCGCAAGTAATGTTTTACCTGAACCCGTTGGTCCAATAAGTAGGATATTTGATTTCTGAAGTTCAACTTCTTGGTTCTTTTTACTTCCAGCAGCATTTACGCGCTTATAGTGATTGTGAACCGCAACAGCTAGTGCTTTTTTCGCATCCGTTTGTCCGATTACGTACTCATCAAGATGAGCTTTAATTTCCGCAGGACGAGGAACTTTTAGAGTTCCTTTTGTTGAAACTTCTTTTTCTTTTTCCTCGACGATAATGTCAGTACAAAGATCAATACACTCATCACAAATGTAGACGCCAGGTCCAGCGATAAGCTTCTTTACTTCTTTTTGACTTTTTCCACAAAAACTACAGCGGAGGTTGCTATTCAAAGTGCTCATCAATTTATTATCCTTATTAGTCTTGCTACTTTTAAATTTTTTCGCGACATAAACACTGACTCGACAAGTTTAACTGTCAGGCCTACTTGCTGTTTATTTTACGAGACTCAACAATATGATCAACTAGTCCTAATGACTTCGCTTCTTCTGCGCTCATGAAATAATCTCTCTCCATTTTGTTATAGAGGATATCATAACCAAGCCCCGTGTGCCGTTCATAAATCTTAACAAGCTTTTCCTTAGTCTTCACGAGCTCTTTTGCGTGAATTTCAATATCAGTTACTTGGCCACCTAGACCGCCACCGCCAAGGTGAGGTTGGTGAATCATGATGCGAGTATTTGGCATGCTGTAGCGCTTGCCTTTTGTTCCCGCTTGTAAAAGCAAAGAACCCATACTTGCTGCAGTTCCCATGCAAAAGGTCGCAATATCGCACTTCACGAATTGCATCATGTCGTAGATTGCAAGGCCCGCAGCTACGCTGCCACCTGGCGAGTTAATGTAGAGGTGAATGTCTTTTTCAGGGCTATCACTTTCAAGGAAAAGAAATTGGGCAATGATCGCGTTAGCGACATCGTCCGTTACTGCTGTTCCTAGAATGATGATGCGATCTTTTAATAATCTTGAGTAGATATCATATGATCGTTCGCCTTTTGATGTTTGTTCGACGACGTACGGAATGAGTGCTGACACGGCTGTCTCCTGGTTGGTTCTTTTCAATCTATCGGTTTATGGAACCACTGACTTTAAAAATTCACTTGCTTGGACCTAGATCTATGTTATCTCTGATTTCCGCGTATTATTGATAACTTACATCGTTTTAAGCAAGGGGAAATCATGCTCACTCATCTGATTAAAAAAACTGTATCTGAAATCAAGTGTCCCACTTTGATTGTTTTTTCAAAAGCTTCATCTCAAAAAGAGAAGTTAGCAGAGATCACCCACAAAGACCTCCATAAAAGTCTAGTCGATGCAGTGAATGATAAACACATAACTGGCAAACATTGTGAAGTTTCAATTTATCGCGAAATGAATTTTCAAGG
>JANPPO010000172.1:0-5501 GCA_031428555.1 Bdellovibrionales bacterium
TGTGTCTTCGGTTTCACCACTTCTGTGTGACATCACTGTGTTGAAGCCTGCACGTTGAGCCATGCTGACTGCATCGAATGTTTCACTGAGAGTTCCAATTTGATTTACTTTTACTAGTAGGGCGTTCGCAGCCTTCTTTTCGATTCCGGTTTTTAAACGCTTTGGATTTGTAACGAAAAGATCGTCGCCGACTAGTTGTAATTCACTGCCAAGAGTTGCAGTCATTTTGATCCATGAATCCCAGTCGTCTTCTGCAAAACCATCTTCGATTGAAATGAGCGGATATTTTTCACTCCACATCTTGTAGATGCCTAGTAACTCTTCTGGCGCGAGTTGCTTTCCATCCCATTGGTATTTGCCGTTTTTGAGTAATTCATTTGAAGCGACATCAAGTGCTAGGAAAACATTTTGTCCAGGTTCGTATCCGGCTTGTTGGATGGCTTCCATGAGAAGATCCATGGCGTCTTGATTGCCCGAAAGTTTTGGAGCAAATCCGCCTTCGTCACCAACTGCTGTTGATAAACCTTTTTTTGCTAGAATTTTTTTGAGTGTGTGGAAAATTTCAGATCCAGCGCGAAGTGATTCGCGAAAAGAATTTTGAACAGTTGGAACGATCATGAATTCTTGAACGTCGAGTCCGTTATTCGCGTGAGCTCCGCCGTTTAATACGTTCATCAATGCAACAGGAAGTCTGCAGGCTTGAGACCCGCCGACATAGCGATAAAGCGGCTGACGAGTTGTGGCTGCTCCAGCTTTTGCGACAGCGAGTGAAACACCTAAAATTGCGTTTGCGCCGAGTTTTGTTTTATTTTCTGTGCCGTCTAAATCGCGAAGTAATTTGTCGATGAAAACTTGATCTGTGCAAGGTAAGCCAATGAGTTCAGGAGCAATAATCTCTTGAACGTTTTCAACAGCTTTTTGCACACCTTTGCCTAAATATCTTTTCATATCGCCATCGCGAAGCTCACAGGCTTCGTGTGCGCCCGTTGAGGCACCAGAAGGAACTGCAGCGCGGGAAACAACACCACCAGTAGTTCTTAACTCAACTTCAACCGTGGGTTGACCGCGGCTATCAAGAATTTCACGGGCTCTGACTTCGATGATTTCAGACATGGGGCTCTCTTTCCGTTGGAGTGGATTTAAATTTGTACCGAGATTGAATTTGCCTCAAGGCTTCGACAGTTTCAGCAATTGTTCTTGGATACGATGCTTTGACATAATCCCAGTCCATGCGGCGCATAGCTTCTTTCACTGCGGGATTGGTTTTGTTATCTGCCAAAATCATAGTGACCAATTGCTGAGCGCGAACCAAGTAATCATGCAATCTTGCAACGTTTTGACCGATCTTGTGACCTGGTACCATTGGATCCAAAGATAAATCTTCAAAGCGCGGGTGAGTTTCAACTTTTGCTAAAGTGCCCTGACCATTTTGGGCATTTTGAGAAAACTGAAGAAGCTCTTCATTTTTGCGCTGGAGTTCGCGATTTTTTTCTTCGAGGTCTCTTTGGCTTTTCTGAAGTTCTTCGACCACATTTTGCAATAACTGCGGAGAAATCTGATGACCTAAATCATGTTGCGAAAGTGAATTTGAATTTGTCGGCCAACGAAGTTTAACGTGAATGTCATCCCAAGTACATTGCCCTAAACCCTGACCCATATAGGTTGGCAGAGCCTCGAGTGCCGCTTTTAAGTAAGCCGCAACGTAAGGATACTGATCACTTGGCAAAGGCCAATCAAACGAAATTCCTTCTTCAGTTCGGAAAACTTTTTCTAGTGGTGGTTCAGGCGAAACAAAATAACTCATAAAGCGTTGAGGCTGCACAAAAATTTCTTGCGGCTTCGTCATCATTTTCAAAACACTGTCGAGAACTCCCCAGGCATGAAGCAAAGGTTGCTTATGCCCAACGCGAGTTAAGAGATCGGTGTCTTGGCTTTTATAAGTTTGTTCGATTTTTTCTAAAAAGAATTCCATCTCGGGTGCGGCGATCCAAGTCGAGGGATCTCGCAAGACTTCAAAATGAGAACCTAAAATGTTCATGAGAACAGTTAAATCCTCTCCCTGATCTTCAAGGTGAGTTAAGACAGAATGAGAAATCTTAGAGCTAAAGTACACGCCTTAAGGTTTGTGTCCCATATTAGAGAATGAATCAAGATTTCTCATGAGGAAGGCTCGAAGCTAACGCTAAGCAACCTGCTGAAATTTTGTGCGTGAAAACGGAAGACTGTTGTCTTCGATCTCTTGCATAAAAGAGGGTAACTGACCTGAGGGCTCTAACTGCCCCTGCAGGGTTCCATCCGCTCTGCGAACAAGACGACTCAGGTGAAATATTGGCACCACATTGTAAGAACCATCGGGATTCATTCCTAAAACTTCACTGATTGCAGCAACGCGTCTAGAGCCATCCGAGTATCTCGAGATCTGAACAATGAGATCAATCGCTGATTGAACTTGCGCTACCAGAGCCTTTTCGCTGATTTTTGCATCTCCGCCTTGCGCGAGAGCTTCAAGTCTAACGATCGCATCTTCAGGTGAATTTGCATGCACAGTGCCTAAGCAACCTTTGTGACCAGTATTCATAGCGTTGATTAATTCAAGCGCTTCGCCTGATCTGACTTCTCCGACGATAATTCGATCAGGTCGAAGACGAAGTGATGACTTCACGAGATCACGAATCGTCACTTCACCTTTTCCGTATTCATCTGCCATTTGTGTTTCAAAAAACACGACGTGTTCGTACTCAACTTGAAGTTCGCTTGAATCTTCAATCACAATGAGGCGCTGCCCTTTTGGAATTCGAGAGGCAAGAAGACTCAAAAGAGTTGTCTTACCAGAACCCGTTCCACCAGAAACAATAATATTTTTTCCCAAAAACATACAAATATCCAAAAACCTTGCGCCATCTTCATTCAACGCTCCGGTTTTAATATAATCTGCGAGTGAAATTTTACTTTTTGTAAATTTACGAATTGAAACTGTTGTACCGTTTCGCGCACACGGCGGAATGACAACCGCAATACGCGATCCATCCGGCAAACGAGCATCGAGCCTTGGCTCTTCAGCGTTGATTCTTCTTCCCACACTTTGTGCGATCGAAGTCACTGCTGCACGCAATGAATCCTCGTCGGGAAATTGGACAGATGTTTTTTCCATCTTCCCTTTTCGCTCGACGAACACCTCTTTCGGACCATTAATTAAAATTTCTGAAACTGTGGGATCTTCCAATAGAGAAACGATAGGGCCTAAGTTCTGCCTTATCGTATCTTTGAAAAGTTGTGACTGATCCACACTTGACCTCTTTACTTCGAAGCTGGCTTTCTCTCGGATTCGATTACGATTAATCGACCGTGAAAAGACGTCTCTGGACAATGAAAACTAAATTCACCGGCTTTTTTAGGTTTAAGTTCGAACTTCTTTTCCTTAGCAAATGGCGTGCTATGGCTTTCCGCAAAATCATCTAAGATAAAACTAATGTTCTTCTTCTCAGAATGAACATTCACCAAGTGAATTTTATAAACTTCACCCTTGCGAACAACTACTTTTTCAGGAATAAAACCCTTATCAGTATTTAAAATCACAATGTCTTGAACCGGAAGATTCGAAGGTATTAATGCCTCAACACTGAAACCCGGAGTTTCCGTTTTCACACTTGCCGGTAAACGGTTTTGATCGACCACTCTATCAAAATCAAGAGTTCTTCTGCTCATATCAACATCCCAAGACTGAGCTTGGACGCCAACAAGAATAAAAAGAACAATTTTAATGAAGAGTTTCACGGTCTTGGAATTCACAGAATTCACGTGCAACCTCGAGCGCTAAAAAGTTAATAGATTTTGAATCAGTTGATTTTAAAATTTCGATCATGTCTGAAAGACTACCCGCACATGAGTTAATTCTTTCGCAAACAGAATGTAATCTCTGGGGTTCATTTTCGATTTCCTCGGTCACTTGTTGCCAATCCATTTTTAAAACTGGATCAATCGCACCAATTGTAAATAAAGCATCAAAAACGAGTTGTAAATTGCCCTGTAAGTACATCATGTCCTCCGAAATTCCTTTTCAGTGATTTGATGTACTATTCGGTGTGATCAAGATTTTACTTGAGCCGAAATGAGACAAAAAGGTCTTAGGTCGCGGACGGCTAGTCGGGAACGCCTGGGCGGCGACACCAAGTCGCCGCTCTTTCGGTACGGCAGACTAAGTCTGATTCCACTTCTCAATTTTTTTAAGAAAAATCCCTGATACGTATAGAATGACTCCTGTTACGAGAAGACTCAAAATTCTAACGCCAGATGGTGCCTGGCTTGCATCATAGACCAAAGCCTTAAGACTTGCGCCGAGCAGAACAACCAGAGATGATTTGGCCAAAATGGGATCCCGCCTAACAAAGCTTAATGCGAAAATTCCAGCTGCGTAGATTCCCCATCCAACGGACACGGCAAAGCTACCGTAATTATATAGGATCCGAAATATGGCTAGAATCGACAACAAATGAACAAGTCCTAGAAATAATTCAGACTTAACCTTAATGTACTGGCTACCTTTACTGTAGTAGAAAAGTCCTAATGCAATCGTGAGAACAGCAGGTAACGAAGAGTTGCCATTCGAATTAACAGCCAGATCCACACAAATTTTTCCAAACTCAATAAGTCCTATAATGCTTAAAATAGTTTTTACTATCGAGGAAGCTCTTGGAAAATCTTTTTTCTCGGCAATATAGGAGAGTAAAATGAAAACTGGCAATAGCCACGGCTTCGAGACGTCCGGTAGAATTTGTAAGTAGCCCGAATGGAAAATTACGACACCTAAAAAAGACTGAACAAGCAGCTGACTATTAAGATTTTGCACGTATCGATTCGCTCGAGAATAGATTAAATAAACAAATGCAGCAAATCCTAGAGAGATCCAAGGCGCTACATCGGGATTAAATTTATTTATAAAATAATAGGCAGTTCCATAGAAGAATAATAAAACTGGCAAATAAGCTAAAGCTTCTTTCTGCGCTAGAGCCACCTTGTTTTTTAGAGAATAATAGTAGACACCGTAGGTAAAAATAAAAAATTGCGTCGCAAGAACTGCGCTAATCCAAAGTAATTGATCAGCGTCCACTACTTTAGAATATAAAAGCGTAAAAACGCCGATACCTAAATAAGCAGCAGTTAAACTGAGCACCCGGGTTCTTAAAAAACTTGCTATGAACGAAAATGCAAAAGCCCAAATAATAAAAAATCCAGAATCGAAAATAAGATCCTTTTGCGATCCTAACAAGAGCGGCGAGATATAGGTACCAATACTACAAATCACAGCAAAAAGCTCAGATCTGTAATACTGGAACAAGCTCAAACAAACTATCGAGACGCCCACCGCGAAACCCAATGCCATCCCAAGTGGCAAAATATTAAAATAGAGATGCGAAGAGTAAGCAGCAATATAAAGAATGATAATTCCTGCGGCTGATAAATAAGCCGCAGCACTTATACCGGAAAATCCTGAGCCAATTATT
>JANPPO010000173.1:0-5910 GCA_031428555.1 Bdellovibrionales bacterium
GAAATAAACACGCCACCCACCACGGCAATGCCCAAAGATGTTCTTTGGCTTGAAGCTTCGTTAAGACCGATCGCGACCGGCATCATGCCTGCGATTAATGCAAAACTTGTCATTAGGATCGGTCGAAGACGTGCCTTCGCACCCAAGATGACCGCTTGTTGAAGATCCACTCCTTCGGCTAATTTTTGATTCATGTAATCGACCAAAATAATGGAGTTCTTTGTGGCCAGTCCCATTAACATTACACATCCAATCATCGAAAATAAATCCAGCGTTGATTGCATGATGAAAAGACCGAAGAAACCACCAAAGACTGCGAGTGGGATCACCAGCATGATTGTAAATGGAGTTACAATTGATTCGTAAAGTGATGCGAGAACCAAGTAGATGAAAATAATTCCTAAGAGACCTGCGACCATGACACTTTGACCAAGCTCTTGGAAATTTTCCGCTTGTCCGACGAATCTGTAAGTCACACCTTCTGGGAGTTCAATTTCCTTGTTTGTAAACCAAGAATTAATATCCGCGATGGCACCGCCCATACCTGGACCCTTTGGCGAAATGTCCGCTTCAATACTGACGTAACGTGCACGATTTTCCCGGTTGATGGTGGCAACACCGATTTCTTTTTTTGCTGTTGCAAAATCGCTTATTTCAACTAGGCGACCATTCATGTTGGGAACTTTTGCTGTCGCGTACGCTTCTTCTAGATTTCTTTGATCTTCTTGAAGGCGAACTCTGATGTCATATTCCAATCCATTTTGACGAAACTTTGCTGGAGTGACCCCTTCGATTTGTGCTCGCAACTCTAGTCCTATTAAAACAGGAGTTACACCATAATATTGAGCTTTTTTGTTGTCTACTTTTACTTGAAACTCAGGTAAGCCTGGCTTGTCAGTATATTCCGGATCGATAAGTGCCGGATGAGTTTTTAATTTTTCTAAAAGTTTGAAACCAACTTCGCGAGTTTTTTCTAAATCCTGACCGCGGATGTTGATGACGAAAGGTCTTTGCCCGGCACCTACTATATCGATATCTTTTACCTTTGGAGCCGCATTCGGATATTTCTCTTTTAACATGGCCCGAAGTTCTTCTTTAACTTGAGTGGTCGTTTTACTCCGATTACTAAAAGGTACGAGCTTCACGTAGACATCGCCGACATAAGATTGGCCGCTGGTATTACCAGCTGTCGCAATTGTGAGTTCCACAGTCGGATTGGCTTTTACATCCATGTCGACTTTTCGAATGAGCTCGCTCATCTCGGTTAAGGTGACGCCAGGTTTTAGTTCGACTGCAACTTGGAATTCACCAGAGTCGTTTGCTGGAATAAATGTTTTTGGAATAAACGGAGCCGTACTGGCTAAACCAATCACAACTAGCAGTGTTGAAACTAGAGTTACAACTGGGTGCCGTAAAATCATGTGTAAGAATTTTTCGTAGCCTGATTCGAGTTTGTTTTGGATGCGGTTGAAATAAACTAAGATCGACTGAACCGGGGATCCCCAGCTCATTTTCTTTTTATTTAAATCAACGTGTTCACCGCCGAAGTAGGCTGAAAGCATCGGTGCATTTGATAGCGCATCAAAAAGCGAGATGATCATGACGAAACAAATTCCCAATCCAAAAGACTTAAAGAATTGTCCTACTACGCCTGATAAGAAGGCGATGGGTCCGAACACGGCAAGCACGGCTAAAGTTACGGCCACGACTGCTAAACCCACTTCTGCGGTTCCATCCATCGCTGCTTTAATCGGAGATTTTCCCATCTCGAGATGTCTAAAAATATTTTCCCTGACCACGATCGCATCGTCGATCAAAAGACCAACCGCAAGCGAGAATGCTAGAAGCGACATAACGTTAATACTAATTCCAGCAAGATAGAGAAGTACGAAACTACCAATTAACGAAACCGGAATTGCAAGCCCCGTAATCAGAGTACTTCGCATTGAGCCTAAGAATAAAAACACGACTAGAATTGTTAAGATCACGCCGATAACAATTGATTCGGCCACGTCTTTTACATTTGCCCAAATCATTTTTGTCGTATCACGCGCCACAACGACTTCGAAATCGACTCCGTAAAGCTGTTTAAATTCTAAATTAATTTTTTCAATTCGTTTATAAACGTTTGAGGAAACTTGTAAGGTATTGGCACCTGACTGTTTGTAGATATAAAGAAAGGCCGTCTCTTCACCGTTTAAATAGGCCTTCATTCTTTCGTCTTGTAAAGTATCGACAACTTGGCCAATGTCAGAAACTTTTGTCGTTGCATCGTTACCAAAAAAGCTCACGATTGTTTGCTTGATTTGATCGACCGAATTGAATTCACCCAAAGTCCGGAATACAAGTTCGCCTTTGCTTTGATCGATTTTCCCAGCCGGCACGTTTTGCCCGGCATTACTTAATGAGGCAGCAACTTGAGAAACGCTCATTTCACGCTGTAATAATTTATTTCGGTCTAATTGAATTTGAATTTCACGCTTACGACCACCGATGACTTCAACTAAACCAACTTGCGCGACTTGTTCAAAAAGAGGCCGCACTTGTTCATTTGCTAAATCGTAAAGCTCGCCACCCTTTTTTGTTGTTTTAAGCGCTAACACCATAATGGGCTGAGCTGAGGGATCGACCCGTCTGATAATCGATTCATCAATAGTTTCAGGTAACCGCTTTTTTGCTCCGGAAGTTTTATCTCGGACTTGTTGTTCAGCGTACTTGATATCCATATCCAAAGTGAACTCTGCGATCACGATACTTGTACTTTCACGATTGATCGAGCGAATGTTTTTAATTCCCGCAATAGTGCTAAGCTCTTCTTCGATTGGCTTTGATACCAGAGTCTCGACTTCAGAAGGACCGGCACCCTGATAGATCGTTGTCACTGTTACAATGGGGAATGTCACATCAGGGAAAAGTTCGATTGGAGTTTTTTTGAAAGTAAAAATACCTACGACCAAAAGACTGATCAGGACGCAAGTCATAAAGATGGGGCGCTTGATTGATAATTCCCAGATTTTCATATTTGTAAAGCTCCTATTCAAACAACGCTAAAGAGTTTATAAACTGGCGCGCTTGAAATTCAGTTTGGATTCTTTGAGAACGGATCGTGTTATAATCTTGCTCGAAACTTAAGACTTGAAAAGTAGTCGATCTACCACGATTTAATCTATCTCTTTCGGCATCTGCTTTTTTCTTCTGCAAGACTTCTAATTCGCGATAAAGTGCCAATTGCTTGACTAATGATTCAGCTAGATCAGCTGTTTCAGACCAAGTTAATTTTTCATCCCTGAGCCTTGCTTGCTCAAGCAAGGCTTGAGATTTCTCTAACATAGCATAGCCTTTTCGAGCATCGGAAGCTGTGCTTTGATCAAGAGGAAGAACAAAGTTAAGTCCTACATATAGATAGTCAGTTTTTTTAAATGTATTGTCCTGAGCCTGACTTGCCTGGACATCACGACCTTGCGTATACGCCTGAACTGTTAAATCAAGAGAGGGTTTATTTTTTTCCCGCTGAGCGCGGTACAAAGCTTCATTACTTTGAATTAAATCTTTTTGCGCTAGAGTATCCATTCGAAGTTTTGATTCAGCTCTGGCTAGTTTTAATTTTGCGAGATCAATATCTTTGCCTACTAGTTTTTCTGTTACTTCTTCACCGGTGACTCCGCGCAGGGAATTGAACTGTCGACCCGCATCTCGAAGCTGAGTTTCTGCATTTACAATATCAAGTTTTCTGGAAGCAACTGCCGCCTGAGCCTGGTAGAGGTCACTTGCATCGACCAGATTTCTTTTTACTCGGCCGTCAGTCCAATTTAAAATTCTTTCTGCTCGAGCTAAGGAATCTTTTTGAATTTCATAAGATTCTTGCTGTGATAACACACGATAAAAAACTTCTTCAATGGCACTTTGTCTTTGAATCCACGCGACTTCTGCTTGTTTGGCATTGGCGCGCGCTTTAAACTTCAACTGATCTTCTTCGCCAGCAGTTTCTTTTCCTAATGCGTTTCTCCAAAGGGGCATACTTAATTCTAATTTTGGAAAACTATCATAATATTTCGGTAAAGGAACAAACGCAGCATTTGCACCGGTAATTTCAGTTCTGTTCACATTCTGAGAGAGTGCCCACTTCAAACCCAGTCGAGTCTGTTGCTGTAACCCAACGCTATAGCCATTTACTTTTGACTTCATGCCTTGAAAGCTTGGATTAAGGGTAGGCCGTTGATCATCAACATAGGTTGAATTAGCAAATAAGCTGACTCCCGTCATGAGACTGGCCGAATCTTGCGCTAGGCTAGCACCTTGCCTACTTTCAAAAACGCTTTGAGTTTCAGGATCTCTTTCAAGAACCTGCTGCTTGAAAGTATCTAAACTGAGAACTTGAGGACTTTGAGCCAAAGCCAAATTGAAATTCAAACTTAAGAAAATCAAAATAAGATACTTCACGCTAGAACTCCCGCAAAGAAAGTGTCGCAAATTTGGTTAATATATCTATTTTGAAATTCGTCATTTTCAATTGTTTGTCCAGAAACAGCCAAAAGGGCTTTTTCCATCATACAAGGATGAGACATCACCGCCATGGTCATCATAGCCAAACTTTGAGAATCAGTGCCCTTTTTAACTACGCCATTTTCGATTGCAAGTTCGTAATAGTTTTGCACTCTCATGAAAACCGGATGCAAATGAGTCATCACTTTTTTATGAAACTCTTCACTTCGTTCGGTTTGTGCTTCTCGCATGATAATTCGGAGCAAATGTTTATCCGTTGAATAAAGATTCATCATCGATTCAAAAAACAATTTCAAACGAACTTTAAACTCTTCTGCATCCTGAACAGGTGTCAAAATTCGCTGTAAGACTTCACCGCGACCGCGCGCAAACTTCGCGATACACTCTAAGTAAAGCCCTTCTTTGCCACCAAAGTAGTAAGAGATCATGGCAATATTGACGTTACAAAGACCCGCGAGTTCCCGAATGCTGGTGCCTTCAAAACCCTTTTCAGAGAAAAGTTTCAATGCAACATCAACGATTCTTTGCTTCACGTCGCTTAAGTTTTTTTCAGGAGCTTCGATATTGATTTTTCTTTCATTGTTTTCCATAAGAAGGAATATCTCATATTTCAAACGAACGTTCAATTGAATAAAATCAAACGTTCGATTAGGAAAGTTATCTAGCTGATATTACATAGTTATACTGATTTATAATGGGCGCTAATGTGGCCGTTTTAGCTGCAAAAATAGTCACCTCTCATGGATGAGTTTACGTATCATTTCGGGACTTTCACGTCAGCTCAAAGCAAATAGCTCAAGAGAACTTTAACCTGTCTCATTCTGAACCACCCTCCTGTGCCCTGAATTTGCATTTGATTTAGTTGGATACAAAAATATTCAGGAGGCTTCGTTTATGAGCTCGAACAAATTAGTTCTATCAGTTGTTTTGTCGTTATCTGTTTTGTCTTTAACCGCGTGTAAAAAAGGTGGAGATAATTCAAGAACCCAAATTCGCAAAGGCAAACCTTCGGCAAATAGCGGACGAACAAAGCCAGAGGCAGCTCAACCCGGCGGCACTGGAACTGCTACTACGAAGCCGAAAGATCCAAACGCCCCCGCAGACGTAGCGGGCGATTCTGGCGAAGGCGTAAAAATTCGTGGTGAAGAAACTAACTTAACAGCAGCTGAGTGCAAGCACTTAGAAGCTGCTGCAAAAGAACACGGCTGGGAAATGAAGAGCATCGAAACAGAAGATAAAGTCAAAGTCGTCTATTACGTCATGACAGCTTCATTAAAAAGCATGAACAATCCTGTTATTTATTTTAATCGAAACGCACTTCAGATCACTCGATCAGAAGACTTAAAACGTTTTGCTAAGATTCACACTGATTACAAGATTGATCCAATTTTAATGGATATGCGTGGA
>JANPPO010000174.1:0-5744 GCA_031428555.1 Bdellovibrionales bacterium
AATGATCCGAATGCGCATGAGTAATCACAGCATTTTCAACCGGCCCCCACGGGTCGATATAAAAATCCCCTTCAGCACAGTACATTCCAGCTTTTTCAACTCGAATTAAGTCCATGTATTCAAAATATCGCCAAATTTAAAAGAAAGATACTTTACGCTGTTAGCCCAAGCGTCAGTTTGCTTTTGCGCAGTCGTGTCGGTAGGCTTGAAGCATAAATCAAAGTTATAGCGAGAAGACGGTCATGGAAGAACAACCTAAGAAGATTGAAAATAAACCCATTTGTTTTCCGGGGAAAATTCACCTTATTACGAATGATCATGAACTGGCCTCTGTGTTGCCCGAGCTTCGTCTTGTGAAGCAATTTGGGTTTGATACTGAAACAAGGCCCAGCTTCGTTAAAGGGGATGTTTTCAAAGTCGCCTTGCTGCAATTATCCTCAGAGACTGACGCTTACTTGATCAGACTTCATGGCATTACACAGTTTCGAGGTATCATTTCACTATTTGAAGATCCTGAGGTTTTAAAAGTCGGTGTCGCCATTCGAGATGACCTTAAAATACTGCAGAAGACTTTCAAATTTACGCCGCAAAACTTTGTCGAACTTCAGGATATTGCAAAAACAAAAGGTTTAAAAAACTTCGGATTAAAAGGTATGACTGAAGAAGTCATGCTAGCCACTTTATCAAAGGGGCCGAAGCTTACAAATTGGGAAGCAAGAGTTCTAACAGAACCACAACTGAAGTATGCAGCGACCGATGCATGGATTGGACTTATTTTATTTAAAAAACTAACGGGGGTCTTATGAAAAACTATTTCGCATTATTATTCGCAAGCATTTTACTTTTAAGTTCACTTTCTTTTGCTAAGATCCGAAATCTGAATTCAGTCATGGCGAAAGCGTCTCCTGAGGAGACCGCGGATCTTGCTAAATTATTAAAGCAAGTGACGTTGATTCCGGTAAAAGATCCAAACACGGGTCGACCGATGTTAAAAGTTTCGAAAGTTCAAAAAGGTTCTTTTTGGGACAAGCAGGGGCTCAAAGAAGGTGACTTACTTTCCGAATAAGCTTCGTCGTTACCCGCAAAAGTAAGTTTCTAAATTACCTACTGAGCTAGCCAGCCACCATCAATATTAATCGCGGTGCCACGCATTTGCTGAGCAGCGCTTGAACAAAGAAAATTGACGGTTTCGCCAATTTGTTCAGAACTTACAAATTCTTTTGAAGGTTGTTTTTCAGAAAGCAGACGATTCTTTGCTTCTTCCAAACTGATATTCTGAGCTTTCGCTAAATTATCAATCTGCGCCTGTACAAGCGGAGTCAAAACCCAGCCAGGACAGATGGCATTACAAGTAATATTTGTAGTCGCTGTTTCGAGTGCGACAGCTTTTGTTAACCCGATAAGGCCATGCTTTGCAGCAACGTACGCAGATTTGTTAGCAGACGCTACCAAGCCATGAACAGAAGCTAAATTAATAATACGGCCCCAGTTGTTTTTCTTCATCGATGGAAGGCTATGGTGAATCGTATGAAAAGCAGATGACAAATTAATAGCTAAGATCGAGTTCCATTTATCGATGGAAAAATCTTCGACAGGTGCAACATGCTGGATGCCGGCGTTGTTAACTAAAATATCAATGCGACCATGGGATTTTAGAATTCCTTCGATCCAATTTTGAATCTCTTGAGGCTTTGACATATCTGCAGGACTAAAAGTTGTCGAAGTTTTAAATTCTGTTTCAAATTCTGCTCTTAATTTTTCAGCTTGTGCAGGATCAAGAAGTCCGTTCAGCATAACAGAGGCACCTTGCTTCGCTAAAGATCTTGCAATGCCAAGACCGATTCCACTTGTTGAACCTGTTACAACAGCAACTTTTCCTTTTAATAACATGAGACTCCCTAGTAGATTCCTGTGAGATAATAAAATCCAATCACAATAAACACAGCCAAAGTCTTGATCAGAGTAATCGCAAAAATATCTTTATATGATTGCTTATGATTAAGTCCCGTCACTGCGAGAAGTGTAATGACTGCTCCGTTGTGTGGAAGAGTGTCCATGCCTCCACTGGCCATTGAAGCCACCCGGTGCAAAACTTCCGGAGAGATCGATGCTGCATTCGCAGCAGTTAAAAATTGTTCTGACATCGCAGCCAAAGCGATACTCAAACCACCCGATGCAGAACCAGTTACACCTGCTAGTGTCGTAACAGTAATGGCTTCGTTAATTAAGGGATCTGGAATTGCTTTAAGAGCTTCTCGGATCACGACAAAGCCTGGCAGCGCCGCGATGACGGCTCCGAAGCCATATTCGGAAGCAGTATTAAGTGCAGCTGTAAGTGAACCTGTAACTGCTGTCTTCGAACTTTCCGCAAATTTACTGCGTACAATTTTAAAAGCTAAAATGAAGACTGCTAATATTCCAAGAAGAAGAGCTCCTTCGATTGCCCAGATGGCAGCAACGGCGGTTACTTGTACTTCAATTGGCTGTGGCAAGCCGGGGAATGAAACGCTCGCTGTCGAGCCAAAATTAGAATTCACAAGGCCTGTTAAAACTCGATTCATAACGAAAACGATAACAAGTGGAATCATAGCGACTAGGGGACTTGGCAACTTTTCTCGAATATAAACTTCCGGTTCGTTTATATGATTCTCGCCGTAGCCTTCGCCGTTTTTTAGCGCGACTCTTCTTCGCCATTCGAGATAAGCAAAGCCAGCTACAAAAATAAAAATGGCGCCCACGATCCCAAGCCAAGGGGCAGCCCATGAATCTGTTTTAAAGAAAGTAGTCGGGATGATATTTTGAATCTGTGGTGTTCCCGGTAAAGAGTCCATCGTAAAAGTAAACGCGCCTAAGGCAATAGCCCCTGGAATCAGGCGCTTTGGAATTTGGCTGGCTTTGAACATTTCTGAAGCAAAGGGGTAAACTGCGAAGACCACAACGAATAAAGAAACTCCTCCATATGTTAGAATCGCACTCACGACTACAATAGAAAGTATTGCCTGCTTGGGCCCGAAAAGTTTAATAACGGCTGAAACGATTGATTTTGAAAATCCGGATAACTCGATTAACTTTCCAAACACAGCGCCAAGTAAAAAAACGGGTAAGTAGAGCTTTACGAAGCCAACCATTTTTTCCATAAAGACGCCGGTAAACATGACCGGGACCGCTGATGGATCTGTTAATAAAACCCCTAGCATAGCTGCAACTGGAGCTAATAAAATGACACTAAATCCGCGGTAAGCCATGAACATCAGGAAAAACAAGGCTATCAAAACGATTAAAAAACTCAAATTGAACTCCCATAATGTGACGGTGTCCGAAGCAGTCGCTAGCAGTAAATGAATTATATAAAAAAGTCAGCTCGAATTGTGATTTATGCTTCTCTGTTTTGTGAATATTATATAGGCTCAGAGGTTAGTAGGAAGGTTTGTCTAAATGCTCGAACAAATCCATGCTTCATTTTTTGACTTGTCAGTTGATCTCCTGTGCGTTGCGGGCACTGATGGATATTTGAAGAAAGTAAATCGAAGATGGGTCGAACTTTTGGGATACTCCGAAAGTGAACTTTGTGGCAGTCCTATGACCGATTTTATTCATCCCGACGATGTTCAAGCCACAGTTGAGGTCCGCAAAAATTTTGAAAAAGGTCAAAACGTAGTTGGTTTTCAAAACAGATATCGCTCTAAAGATGGAACTTATAAAAAATTTGAATGGACTGCGAAAAAAGAAGGCCAGTTCGTTATAGGAGTCGCACGCGACATCACAAATCGGCATCGTAAAGAACGCCTAGCGCTGATTGGTGAACTCGCTGCAACTGCAGGCCACGAGATCAACAACCCCTTAATGATCGCAAGTGGCCAAGTCGAGCGGATACTCAAGCGCTTAAAAGATCAGAATCAACTTGATGAAAAATATACGGAATATTATCAAAAATATAATCAAGCGGCTGATCGAATTGCTCAAGTCGTTTCCTTGTTAAAAGAGATTTCATCCAAAGATGCGCTTAAAGATGCGCTTGATGATAATTATTTGGAATCAGCTCAAGTAACCAAAAAAATTCTGGAAGAAGGATTTGAAAATAATAAAGTAGAAGAAAAAGCTCTATTACAAAAAATTCTAATCGTCGAAGACGAACCAGAGCTTGCAGAACTGCTTCAAGAAGCGCTTGAATGTGAAGAAGTTGAGGTCCGCATTGCGGAAAATGGTCTTGTCGCTTTGGACATCCTAAAAAAAGACCAGTTCGATGTTATCATCACAGATCAAAGTATGCCCGTTATGGATGGAAAAACTTTGATTGAAAACGTGTTCAAACTAAAGTTAGTTTCTGAAGATGCGCGAATTTTTCTCTTTACGGGTGCCATTCACTCCATTTTTTCTGACGCTGATTTGGAAAAAGAATGTTTCAAGAAATGCGAACTACTTGCGAAGCCCGTTAGTGGTTCAGCCCTTAGGACATTGATTTTGAAGAAGTCCTAAACAAGATCGGATTGTTAAATGCCTTAAAAATCCCATTGAAAATGTTTTGAATTCTTAACATCCAATAAATTCCTATACAAAAAACAGAACTACTCCCATCCTAACCTTGGCTATAAACAAAAACTCGAAGGAGTTGATATGAGTCTAGGTACAATTCTCTTAATCGTTTTAATATTAATGTTGATTGGTGCGATTCCAACTTGGGGCCACAGTAAAAGTTGGGGCTATGGACCAAGCGGTGGATTAGGCCTAATAGTCATCATTTTGCTTATCTTAGTTCTAACTGGGCGACTCTAGTCTCAGAGCCGAATTTTGCTAAATTTTAGGTTCTTGATCATTGTCTAGATCAAGAGCCATTCCTGCCTTCAGGCGATGCTAGTTGCTAAAAAGTAGCTAGAATAGACCAATTGGTCCATCTGCGCTATTTTACTTTTTTCATAGTCTTATCGACTATTACAGCCGTCGTAAGTTTGAGCTTTGCTCAGGCTCCACAATTTTCTGAAGAGAATGAACTGATCATGGCTGTTCAACTAGCAGATGGGACTCCGATATCAGATGGCCTCATGGTTTATCGACTAGGTAATCAATGGTTTTTACCTCTTCAAGCCTTGATGGAAACTTTAAATGTATCAATCAATGTTTCCCCCAGTTTAGGTTCTGCTGAAGGAGACTTCATTACTCCTGAGTGGCATTTCAAAATGGAAAAGTCGTTATGTCGGGTTGAAGTCAAGTCGAAGATCATTCCGACCAATTGCGAACAAATTATTGTTGATGACGATGAGATTTTTGTTGATACGGAAAGTTTGGAAAAATGGTTCCCGATCACTTTTAAAATAAATTCCTATGCTTCATTATTGGTCATAATCTCGCCAGAAAAATTTCCACAACAATCAAAGCTAGAACGAGAAAAGCTTGCTGGAAATGTTGTTTCCAAAGCTAAATCTGCAGCTTTGCCGGACGGTTATGAATCGAAAACTGTGCCTGGAAAAACGTGGGCAGGTCCCATATTTGAACAACAGCTGACGGCACAAGAGGACTCTCAATTTGGAAAAAGTTTTCGTCATGATTCAGCCGTCGCCTTTGAGTTATCAGGTTTTGAGACTAAAGGAGTACTAGGCGGCACACATGAGAAAGTTGACACTGGTACTTTGAATTTTTCGAAAAAAAATTCGGAAGGCAATGTAATCACAAACACTTCGATTAAGGAAGTTCAAGCATTCGATCTAAATTTGCCGTCACTACCTTTGATATCGGGGTTTAGCAAAGCC
>JANPPO010000175.1:0-3406 GCA_031428555.1 Bdellovibrionales bacterium
GAACTCGTTGAAGGCGGAACTCTTTACCTAAAAGAATTTACTTCTTTGCCGTCTCATCTTCAGGCGAAATTACTTCGCTATCTTCAAGAAAGAACTTTCACTCGATTTGGTGGCAATGAAATTGTTAAGTCTGATGTTCGCGTACTTGTTTCTTCTACAGCCAATCTCGAGCAATCAATCCAAACCGGAAAGTTGCGCCAGGATTTATACGAAAGACTCAATACTTTTAGCATTCACTTAGATCCACTTCGCGAGCGCATTGAAGACTTAACAAGTCTGATTACGCATTTTACTGACATCGTATCTCGTGACACAGGTGAACCTAGTAAATCATTTTCAGACGCAGCAGTGGCTTTAATGAAAGGCTACGGCTGGCCTGGAAATATTCGCGAGCTCCGAAACTTCATCGAACGCGTTTACATTTTGACTGACGGCGATTTTGTTGATGTGCATGACTTGCGATTCGCAGGCCTTGTTCAAGCCGAAGGAAGTGGTTCAGCTAACTATGCGGAAATGAAAACTTTCCGCGAAGCCCGCGCAGTTTTTGAAAAAGAATATCTTATTAAAAAAATCCAAGAAAATAATGGCAATATTTCTCGAACGGCTGAAGTTATCGGTCTTGAAAGAAGTTATCTCCATAGAAAAATTAAAGCTTACGGTATCGAGGTAAACGGATGAAATGGTCTCAATCACATGTCTACACGTTAAAAGAAGCTCCAAGTGACGCTGAAATTCCAAGTCACAAGCTTTTAATCCGCGCAGGCCTTGTTAAGAAGTTGGCGCCGGGTATGTACACCTATGGCTCGCTTGCCTTAAGATCTATTCGCAAATTCGAAAACATCATTCGCGAAGAACTTGAAAAGCGTGGTGCCGTTGAAATTTTAATGCCTATGGTTCATCCAAAAGAATTATGGCAAGAAACCAATCGTTGGGAAGAAATGGGCGCAGGCTTACTCAAGTTTAAAAACCGGAATGATCACTGGTTTTGTTTGGGCGCAACTCACGAAGAAGCAATTGTTGATTACGTCAGAAACGATGTGAAATCTTATAAAGATCTTCCAAGAAATTTGTATCAAATCCAAACCAAATACCGAGACGAAATTCGTCCACGTTTTGGTTTGATGCGTGGTCGCGAATTCAGCATGAAAGATGCGTATTCTTTTGATGCAGATCAAGCAGGGGCTTTAAAGGCTTATCAGCACATGTACGAAGCCTATCAGGCGATTTTCAATCGATTAGGCGTGCAATATAGAATTGTGCAAGCAGATGCTGGAAATATCGGCGGAAGCCAAACTCACGAATTCCAATTATTAGCTGATGCGGGTGAAGATTCTCTACTTGTCAGTGACACAACTGATTTCGCAGCCAACATCGAGATCTGTCCTGCAATCGATGCAGAACCCTATGTTTCAAATGATGCTCCAAAAGCAGTCGAAAAATTCGCAACTCCAGATCAAAAAACGATCGCAGATCTTTCAAAATCAACCGGAGTTCCTGAAGATAAGTTAGTTAAAACTCTTTTCTTCAGCAGTAACGATAAGACTAATCCAAAAGACACAGCGCTGAAGCCAATTGCAGTTCTACTTCGCGGCTCTGACGAGCTTAATCCAATTAAGCTTAAAAATATCTTAGGACTCGTTAACGAACCTTTGATGTTAACTGATGATGAAGTAAAACAAACAACGGGTGCAATGCCGGGCTCTTGTGGACCTGTTGGACTTAAGATCCCAGTTTATATGGATAACGGAGTTGCCGGTTTAAAAAATTACATCGTCGGTGCAAACGAGGATGGTTTCCATATCAAAAACGTAAATCACGACCGAGATTACAAGGCGACAAAAGTTGGTGATCTTAGAAAAGCAAAAGTCGGGGACAAAGACCCACAGTCAAACGGTAAGTTAAAAGCTTATCGCGGAATCGAAGTTGGTCACGTGTTTTACCTAGGCAAAAAATATTCTGAAAAAATGAAAGCTTCTTTTTTAGATCACCAGGGTAAAGCTCAAAATTTCGAGATGGGTTGTTACGGAATCGGTGTGACTCGAACAGTTCAAGCTTGTATCGAACAAAATCATGATCAAGACGGAATCATTTGGCCAAAAGCAATTGCGCCTTTCCAGGTTCACATCTGCTTACTTGATCCAAAAGACGAAAAAGCGAAGGTAGCTGTCGAGCAAATCGAAGCGCAGTTGCTCGCAAACGGTCATGATGTCTTTATCGATGATCGCGATGAAAGGCCGGGCGTAAAATTTAAAGATGCCGATCTTTTGGGAATGCCAGTTCGAATTGTCATTGGGAAGAAAGGTTTAGATAACAACGAAGTAGAAGTTGTTGACCGCCGAACGAAAGCTGTTTCTAAAGTTTCGCCAGACTCTGTTTTGCCAGCGGTAAAGAATATTCTGGCATGAGCGCGTTCTGGACTTCTTGGACCACGACAATTGGATTGTTAGCGGCCATCGGAGCCCAGAATGCCTTCGTCATTGAATCAGCCATCCTGAAGCGACATGCTCCATATGTTGCTCTCACTTGTATTCTCTCTGATTTTTTTATGATTACTTGCGGATATTTAGGTTTATCCGCAGCAATTAAATCCAGCCCCGACGTTCAAGTCTGGCTCGCGTGGATAGGAATTATTTTTCTCATCTATTATGGTGTCATGAAACTTAAAGCTGCGTCTCAAGATCAGCGCCTAGAAAATATTGATCGAAGCGATATGACGGTTAAAAAATCAGTCGTTAAAACTCTAGGCTTCACTTGGCTTAATCCACATGTTTATGTGGATACTGTGATTTTGATTCCAGCCCTTGCGTTGCAATTTCAAGATCAACAAAAATACTACGCTGCAGCGGCTGGCTACATTGGAGTCGTCACCTGGTTTGTCGGTATTACCACTGTGGGAACTTTATCATCAAAATTGTTTCAAAATGCTAAAAGTTGGAAGATCCTTAATCTGATCACTGCTATCATTATGTTTTGGGTCGCTTTAAAACTTTACAAGGAGCTGACATGAGCCAACTTCTTAAGAATCCCATCATCGTCGCACTCGATTTAGATAATGCAGATGCAGCTTACAAATTAGCTGCAGAAATCGGCGAAATAGTGGGTGGAATCAAAGTTGGCCCACGACTTGTCATGAGAGAAGGCCAAGCCCTCATCACAAAACTCGCAAAACTCGCTCCTGTGTTCGTTGATATGAAACATTTCGATATTCCATCAACAATGCTATCGGGAATCCAAGCCAGTTTTGATGCCGGCGCAACTCTTGTTACGATTCACGCGCTTGCGGGAAAAGAAGCTCTTATGGAGTGCGCAAATCTCGAGGCAAAATTAAATCAGCAAAGACCATTTAAAATTTTAGCAGTCACGATTTTAACAAGTTGGTCAAACGAAACTCTGCCCAGCAATCTAC
>JANPPO010000176.1:0-3920 GCA_031428555.1 Bdellovibrionales bacterium
CAAAGAAACCGGGGCAAAATGACTCCTTTTTCTGAGCAAGGGGGCGAGCTTCAATTTCTGGCTTTAGATGCGCCGCGATGGTTTTTAGCTTTTCTAAATCATTTCGCTCGTAAAACAAGTTTTAGTGGGTAGGGCCAAAAAAGTCTTAGCAATGTGGGCATGTGAATTGCTGTAATGACTTCGTTACATTTTTTTATAAATTTTAAACAGAGTTTTTGATTAAACTTAAAACCAAAAAATTCCACGGGGGAACTTTTATGACTTTGAAAAAAATATTGCTGCCGATCTTGATGGTGTCATCATCATTGGGTTGGGCACAACCATCTAGCCAACCGATGAATGAGCGACCGCCAAGATATCCAGGCCCAGGAAATCCAGAGCCTCGCCCAGAACCACCTCGTCACGAACCAAGACCGCCGGTTCGCCCAGAGCCACCGAGACACGAACCGCGTCCTCCGATCAGACCCGAGCCTCCAAGACACGAAAGACCACCAATCAGACCAGAACCACCAAGACATGAACGTCCACCGATTCGCCCAGAGCCTCCACGTTATGAGCCTCGTCCACCGGTCAGACCTGATCCAGGTTATCAATACATCGATCAAACGGTAAGTGTTCGTAGAACGCTATCGAATCAACATTTAGATTTGATGCGCTTATTTAACCTTCACGGTTACTACTCTGGTTATTCGGTAGAATCGATTACTGTCCGAGTTGAAGACGGACGATATTCATACTTAAGACTTCTAGCTGATGGCAGAGTTGAAGATGAAGGTAGCGGCAATGCAAGAAATGTAACGCTATACCCTCGTTACAACACTCAAATTGGCTATGGCTTGCACGATCTACTTCTTGAAGTCGACGGCACAGCTTACATCAAGCGAATTCAAATTCGCTTACGACGTAATTACTAGTCTTTTTTTCAATTGCGCCACTTTCACTTTCGAAAGTGGCGCTTTCTCATGTTACTTAATCGATCATGAAAACGACCTGTTCAACCTGCCAAAAACCTAAAGCGACCCTTGAATGCGGAATCTGTCACGACAGCCTCTGTAAATCTTGTACCCAATTTATGGATGAAGAGACTTTTGCATACTTACTTAAAATTCCCGCAGACCTCAGCCATCAAACTTATTGCATCACTTGTTATGATTCCAAAGTAGCGCCGGAACTGAGCGCTTATAATGATGATATGGAAAAAGCGAAGGGGATTGTCGTCTTCTCAACAAAAGAAACAAAGATCACAAGACACATCAGAAGATTAGAAGATCCAATCGCGGTGAAAGATTGCCTCGACGAAAAAGAAGCCACAATGAGATTAGCATTTTTGGCAGTCCGAGCAAATCACAACGTCCTCATCGATTTCGACGTTTCATACGATAAAATAAGAAACGGCAGCTACCAAAAACTTATGTGGAAAGCCCAAGCACTGCCAGTAACAGTCGACGTAGACAAACTCCCAAAGGACCGCAGCAATTCTTAAAAGGTGCCAGGGCGCGAAGATAGGTGGCAGATAGGATTCTTTTTGAGGTACCTTCCGCTCCATTAACTGTCTCGGCTCCTGCCATTCTTAAAAGCGGCAAACTTCAGGCCAGGGACAAACTTCGTCCTCTCGCAACGCAATTTAATCAAATTTTCAAACCCAGGTCAATTAAGATCATTTTCATCTCGGCACTGTATTGGCATATAAGGTGGCCAGGGAAGGCTGCACTTTTACAGACGTGGGAAATTAATCCTTCCAACCTTGCAACCATACCGAGGAATTTATATGCGATCTTGTTTAATGCTTCTACTTATAGGAATACAGCTTAACACTTTAACGCAGGCAAGTGCGATACAGTGTGGTCATTTATTCGGTAGCTTAAATTTGCAAGTTGATGGATCCAATTCAAAAGTTCAGGTAACAGAAATAAAGCCAAGTAATCTAGATTCCGTCCTTCCACTCTACGGTACAAATTCGAAAAGCCTTGCGGCAGAGGGATACCGAAAATTTAAAAGAATCTTGGAAGGACAATGGGAACCTGATTTTTTACAAACAGATTATAAGTTGCTCTTTCTGCAGCTTAAGGAATACCTAACCGCAGAAAGCAGTTTAAGAAAAAGTCCTGATCTTATATTTAATTTAATTACAGAATTGCATAAACAGAAGCCGTTCAGCCATTTGTCTGTTTCAGATATCATTGCGCGTCTTTGGTCTGATGTTAAAAAGGAAAATGATCGCATTGGACTACAGCGAGTTCTTGAAAATAATCTTTGGAATTTAATTACTAAAGAAAAGTTATTTTCAAAGTACGAGCCCCAATTAATTGGATCGGGTCCGAATGAAATTACGCAGGAATATATTGATTCGTTTGAAAGTGAGAATCCAAATTTACCTTTAGGCGAAATAGAAAGACTCGCGATAAACTCGTTCAAAAATAAAAATTCACTTAAAAAAGTTTTGGCTCAAAATAACGTCGCTCGCTTGGGTAGCCTAGAATTGTCGTCGCTCCCTATATCTTTCAGTGTAACTACGTCTCCTTCGATTTATAACAAAGACACTTCTGAAAAGCATAGCTCAGCACATCTCAGGTCTGAACGCCAATTTATCAATATCAAAAAAGGTGATGAACTTCTGCAGACATTAGAAATTCCAAAAGAAGATGACTTCCGCTATCCACATATCTCCGGCTATCCCTCAACGACTGCGAAGCCGCTGATTCAATTTTTCTCTTTTGGCAAACGCAGTTTGCTGTTTGTAACGACAAAACAAAGTGGTAAAGATGGTCCTTTTTCGGTTTGGGTTGATAACGGTGGGGAGCTCAAAGCATGGACTCTTTTAACAACAGTAAGTGTCTTTCCTACTCATTTAAAGAACGCCGGGACGGCGGAAGCAGCTTCAGCAGTTAATAGAAAAGGCGAGCTAGTGACAATTGCTAATGGGAATTTAGGGCTTCTAATAGCCGGTCGCAGTCCTGGTTTTGCTGAAGACTATGGTGCTGTGTGGCAGCTGTATGATTTAAATTTAAAACCATTTTGAAATTGGAAAATTTCATATCGCGATAGATTTTTATTCGAATAGGATTTCTTTGGATAACCGGAAAATATCATCAGACCAGCGAAATTCATGCGTAAGTCGCATCTAGCAAAAAAATAAAAGTCCAGGCAAAGAAGCGCCATAAGCAGAAGGATTAAGCAAATGGCTTTCGCCCGTGTTCCGCACAACAAAGCGACGCAACCTAAAGAAAGCTGGTCCTTTTTTTTGTCTTTGACAGATTTGAGGTCAATCGAAGTTTAGAACGTCTTGCCATTGTCGATGGTTGCACCAAGAAGTCTCTTGGTCTGCTTGATGCAAATTTAACTATTGCAACTAGTTCAGCTACTTTAACAGTAAAGTGTAGATACTAATCCTTGTTTGAAAAACACTCTGCCGATGGATAACGATTGCCTTAACAGTCCCTTTGTTTCTGCGGGGCTCTTGAAAAATTATTACGAGTGTCTACTCTGCTAAACTTTTCTTCCAAAATTTCGAACTCTCTGAAAGCTTCGTAACATAAGGCTTGATATCGCTTTGCAACTTTTTCGGGAAGCGGTTGAGTGGCTGAATATGAAGATCCGGAACATATCTAAAGGTGAGATTGATCCGGCGAGTTTCAAAATTTTCGATCTCACAAGGTGGAATCAGTCCCGCATCTTTTCGGTCTACGCGTTGAACGCGGTGAAATAAATGACTCTTAAAACGCTCGCCACCAAAAATCTGGAGGCTGTTATCATCAAGCCATTGCTGAAGAGCCACTTCGCTTCGGGAATTTTTCCCGGAGCTTTGAACGAATTGGAATAAAGCCTTTTCCCCGAAGGAAACTGAACCTACGGGACCGGGTTCGAAATCTTTGTGTTCACCAACTCGAGCAGCATCAATTTTTTTGCCGTTTTCAATTTTT
>JANPPO010000177.1:0-5792 GCA_031428555.1 Bdellovibrionales bacterium
GAATCAAGTGAAAAAGCCCCGTAAGTTCCTTGAAACTGCAACTGCACTGAAGGATCATTTGCGCTAAAATCCCTAATATGGAGTTCGTAAATCACGGAATCAAGTACTGATCTGAGTTTGGGCTTTTGCGAACTCTGCCAACCTCGCGGTATTAAATCGTTTGAACTCAAATTTACCATCTGAGATTTTTCGCCGTTCACGGATAAGCTTTTGCTATAAGGATCAGTCGTGAGTATTGGAACAACCCGGTTCAGTTGGGGTTGATAAACTGTCACTTCGTATTGGTAAAAAGAATTTACGTAATTGGCTGGAAGTCTAATACTCCAAACGCCGCCCGCTTCCCGCTGAGCTTGCGCCACTTTTGCTTGTTCTAACCTCGCCTGACTATTTTGGTAAATGAGCACTCGCACATTTTGCGCAGTCGGCGCCCAAAGTTTAACCAAACAAAGAGACGCGTTACACTCCCCGCCTAGATCATTTCCACCGTAGAAAAAAAGCTGATCTAAGATTCCCGCGTAATGAATTTGAGTCACATCAAGAACTTGGTTTTCATTGTTCGTCATCACGACTTTCAAAGGTTTTGTGAGCAAGTTTTGGATGTCTTGCTGGCTAAATCCCGAAGTGTTTAAGAGAACTGAATTTCCTGACGAAGAAACATAAGGCAATAAAAATGACGAAGAACTTTTCACGGCCCCTGAATCATCAACTAAAAAGAATTTTGTATTGTTGGGATTAATGTAAGTTCCGGCGTTTAAATTTAAGACAAGCTGACTTGAACTCACCCAGTGGGCGCGGGTTACAAGCGGACCACCCGAAATATCGCGGGTGAAAAGTTTTTGAGCAACAGCCGTATTTGCTAACGTCAAAACGCTTAAAACAAGGAACCAAAATTTCGCTACCAGCCTCTGTGCGTAATGTGTAGTCATGCGGGGACTTTATGGGTATCGATTCAGCTTTTCAAGAGGCAAAGATGAAAATAAGAGCTGTTATTCTAATGATTTTGTTTAGCTCATTGAAAGCCTGGTCTATGGATGCGGATTTTCTAGGCTATCTGCGAGGCGGCACGGGTCTTAATTTAGAAGGTGGAAAGCAGGAATGTTTTTCAAATGCTGGGATTCCAGGCAACTTTTTGCGTTTAGGCAATGAATGCAGCTTCTATTCGGAATTAGGAGTCATTTTCCATCACAAAAAACCCTCGGAACTAGATCCCGTTTACTTCAAAACTCAAGTTCGAATTCAATTCGGGGCCCAAGGCACTCGGCAATGGGAAACCGCAGCAAATAGAGACATCAACCAAGTCGAAGCCTTTGTCATGGGCGGTGGCTTTACGGAAATCTTAGGAGATTTTTGGATTGGTAAAAGATTCTATCGTGACGTCGATCTCTACATTTTCGATTGGTACTATTACGCTGAGCTAAGTGGCGTCGGCGCAGGTGTCGAAAACATTCCGTTAGGCACTGGAAAATTTTCGATTGCGCATTTGATTCAGACGAATGAAACAGTTCAAACTTCAAACGGAAGACCCGCACTTCAAGCCATTGATCTACGCTGGAAAGAAGTCCCGCTCTCAGAAAAGCACAAACTCAATTTGTGGGGCGTTTATGCTGCAGCACCTGGCGGACGCGATGATGCGAACACGACTCATTATCAGGCGACTCAAGGTGCCTCAATCGCAACGCGAATCGAAAGTTCGCTAGACAGTGGAACAAACAATTTGAGTTTGATGTACGGCTACGGCGCCATGAAGGATTTCAATATTTATGGCAGCAGTGCTGTCGCTTTTGATGATAACTCTCAGAATAAAGCTTGGAACATTCGTTTTGTTGAAGATTGGCGCCAAGAAGTGAAAGATCGCTGGGGCTTTTACCTAGGAATCGCCGCCGAATTCGGAGACAGCGGTGCTCCCCAACATAGTCGCAAAGAGTGGCAGGAAATTGGTATTCGCCCGATTTATTTTGTTTCCGATCGCTTTCAGTGGGTTTTCGAAACTGGCTTTTCAAGAATCAAAGATGAGTCCGAACGAAATGGAACAAAAGCTTTGGGAGAAAGAACTTTAACAAGGGCTACTTTTGGTCCCCAACTTTCTTTCAATAAAAGTATTTGGGGACGCCCGGTCATGCGTGCGTTTGTTTCAAGATCAAGTTGGAACCGTGATAATCGCGCATCTATTCGTGCCAACGCGCCCACTTTTGGGGGACGATTAGAAGGCACATCTTTGGGCTATCAATTCGAAGCCTGGTTTTAAGAAAAGGCCGGACTATTGAAAGCCTTTTGTTTGTTCTTCATCTTCATCTTCATCTTTTCCTCTCAATCGATTAGGAACTTCTTTTAATAGACTGAAATGCTTGAGGACCCATGTTTTTTGTTTCTCATTTAAGGATTTTACAAACTCAACGGTATTGCATTCTTTTTCAAAAATCTTTGCTGCTTGGGCCCAAGGGCTCTCTGTGATGTTGGTATGCATCGCAATTAGCTTCTTTTCATTCTCGGCCAATTGCTTATCAATTATTTTTAATCTTTGAGTTGCATACTGGGTGGTATATTTAGTTCCTGTTTGAGATTTAATTTCATTTTTTTCCGTTAATAAATCATTGTGATCTCTTAAATTTAGTCCTACTCCGGCCGCGTAAAAGTCTTCAAGACGAACCGAAGCACGACGAATCCGAAAGTCCGTATCTAGGTTTAGCGAATGGAGCGCTTCAATTACCGCGTTAGTATTTCGACCGTCCTGCTTATCTAGCGGAAGCTCTTTTGCGACAGCAATGTTTTGAGAAAAAACCTTATCGGTACCAGAATTGCTCTTTACTAAAGGAAGTCCCAGAACTTTATAAAACAGGTTAGGAACATTTTTTGTTGGTGTGATTTTTAACTTGCCACCATTATCTCTGACTAAAGCATAAGGTGTTGTGTCACGAGGAAGCTTGAAAACACTGAGGACTGTATTTCCGGATTTCGCTAAAGTCGCATCTCTAATCTCTATGGGATCTACGGGAATCTCAAAATCACCTTGAGGCCCGGAAATGATAAATGTCTTTTGATAATCGGGGCTAGTCCAAATCTTAGCGGTATTGAGACTCCAGCCAGCGCCCTTCTCATCAAAACTTATTTTTGTATGGTGAATATTTTTAGCTAAAGTTAGACAAGCTGGGGAAACTTTTGCTAAGGCTGGAGAAATAAGAATGGCAAATAACGACTGAATTAAAAAAGTATTCATATATTCAATGCTAAATCTTTAAGACAACTAAAAGAAGTAGTTTCCATGCGCAGCCGGACCAAAACCCAACCCTTCCTGACTGTAAAGCGTTTAATGGTATTGAGCCTTTTAGTCTAACTTGGATTTAGCAATTTTCGGGCCTTTCGGCCCATTCAAAGAGTGCAGTTTCTGGTTTTAGGAACTATTTAATCGTTTTCCAGAAGTTATGTAGGTCTTCAAGCATTTCTGTTGTTGGCTTATCTGAAAGATTCCATGTCAGCGCGATGAGGCGTCCATGGACAAAGCCAACCATAGCAAAACGATAAGGCCTGGTTGCGTCCTCGAAAGAATCTTTCAGCATCAGAGCACAGGCTTGGCCCACCGAAGTTTGAAATAAAGCTGGAGCTACTACTGTTTTGAGTGAGCGTTTCTTTTCATCACCGTAAATCTTATCTGCGTAGGAACTGCAGAGCTCTAGTGACATCGAAATCTTTTTTTCACTTGGAAACTTATAGAGGTCTGCTGATCTGAGATCATAAAGAGGTTGAGATTCCCGGACTAAGACCCCTTGAAATTCATCAATTTTTCCAATCTCGGAGAGTGGAATATCCTTCTTCGAATAGAAGACAATTTCCTCTTTTGAACGTAAATTAATTTGTGATGGCTTACGTTTTCCGAAACCAAAGGCGCTTTGAAACGGCAGTATGAGAACTAAGATTAAGAGAATTTTCATCGAATAGTTCCTTCAGTTTGAGATGAGGAATTTCCACTTGAAGAGGATTGCGAGTTTGAACCTCGAAGCTTTTCTTCTATGGCTTTCGCCATCTTTAAGAATTCATCTTTGCTGTCTTTTTTAATGTTCAGTTTATTTCGGACTCTCACTTCATTATTAGTTTTCAAGACGACCTTTTCGGTCTTTTTATTATCAAAAGTGAAGGTCACACTGGATAAATCAACACAAACTGAAACAGTTTCTTCAATTGGCTTATCAACTTCATGGGTGCAGTTGAAAAAGAAGCGGACTCTACCTGCGCTGTCGAATTGAACATAGGCTGCGGCCATAACTTCCACGAATAGCACTTTTGTTTTTGCACTAAAAAAGACTGGAACTTGTTGAAGCAATTCAGGAAGTCTATTTTTGATTGCTTCGTATTCTGTCTTATTAGCGAAGCAAAGTTCTTCAGCTGAGCAAAAGCTGGATAGAAAAAAGGCTAAGGTAAAAAGGAAAATGTTTTTCAAGTGTTTATTTTCTCATCTGTTCGGGCAGTTTCCAACTAGACTTGAGGAGGGAATCTTGCAAATATATTCTAAATAAACTTCGAAGGAGCTTTCTGATGTCTGAAACATACTATAATCCGGCTGATCTTGCAAAATTTGGTGAAATTGGCGCATTTGGCCCTGAATTAGCGAAAAAGTTTTTTGATTATTACGGCGAAGTTTTTAAAGAGGGAGCATTAACTGCTCGTGAAAAATCGCTTATTGCATTGGCAGTTGCTCATACAGTTCAGTGCCCTTATTGCATCGATGCATACACAAATGATGGTCTTGAAAAAGGCATTAGCGAAAAACAAATGATGGAAGCGGTTCATGTTGCTGCAGCTATTCGTGGTGGCTCGAGTCTTGTTCACAGTGTTCAGATGATGAACAAAGTTAAAAAGCTTGGTATGTAAAAATCGACTTATCTTCGTCTTCCGAAGATAAGTTTTAAAATAACAAGAATCACAATAGCTCCAAGAACTGCGCCGATAAATCCGATCGGCTCGCCAATTTGGTAAATACCAAGGACCTGACCTAAATACGATCCAACGAAAGCACCACCGACGCCCACGAGAGTCGTCATAATGAAACCCATGCTGTCATCCCCTGGCTTTAAAAAGCGGGCGATAAGGCCAACAAAAAATCCGACAACGATTGTTCCGATAATCTCGACTAATCCCATTTTATTCCCCTTTTTCTTTTAAACCCATTATGACAGGTGCTAGTTTTTCAGCAAGCCATTTACCTGTCAATTGATGACCATAACGATCCATATGAAATTCATCAAACCAAATAAGTCCTGAGTCATAAATTTCTGGGGAGTTTACAAAACCCATTAAATCAAACACAGGAATCTGATAAGCCTTTCCGATTTGAGCCATCTTTTGGTGCAAAGCTCTAATGGAAGTTGAATTGGCTTCTTTGTTTATAGCTTCGAGAATAAAAATCGTTTTTATTTTGTGAGTTCGATTGAGTTCGGCTAATTTTCGAAGATTTGCATCAAAGCTATTGCGATGCCTTCGGTCGTTACTGGAAAGATTAACGACAAGTAAGTCTGGCTTCCAAACCTTTAAGAGACTTTGATAATCTTTCATGAGGGGCTCAATCCATGACCCGCTGACTGAAAAATTTAAACTGCCGATTGTTCTATTTAGTTTTTTCCTGAGTTCAGTCACCGCAATATGGGGAAACGAATTTTCGGGACCAGGAGCACCTGCTCCCCAAGTTTGAGATGTACCCAGATAAGCAATTTTATAGTTGTGCTGAGAATAATCTTTTAATTCTTCAAAAGTTTTAAGCTTCGAAATTTTTCCTGCTGAATCAAAGAACTGGTAAATGTCCA
>JANPPO010000178.1:0-16768 GCA_031428555.1 Bdellovibrionales bacterium
AGATCTTTGGATAGCGAATTGGAAATGGACTCTTATCTTAGCAACTTCGTTGTTCAGCGTGGCGCTTGCCAAATTGCTATATAAAGTTATAGCTCGAGTACTTTTAACAGTAAAAACGCGTACTCAAGCTGGTTTCTTTCAAGATATTCAAGGTCAGCATTTAGAAACTATTTTTGCCTGGATTCTTGTTTCATTTATTTGGCATGCGATTTTAGATATCATGAGCCTTCCGGATAAAGTCGATAAATATCTCTACATCGGCATACAGGTATTTCAAGTTTATCTGATTATCCGAATTGCTTACAAATTAGCAGACGCGGTTGGAACTTTCCTACAAAGAGCTGCGCAAAAAACCGATACATCACTTGATGATCAGTTGGTTCCGTTAGCGCGTAAATCTTTGAAAATCATGGTTATTGTTTTAGGTGGGCTCATTGCTTTGCAAAGCTTTGGTTTTAATGTCGTATCTTTGCTTGCGGGACTTGGCTTAGGCGGGTTGGCACTGGCTTTAGCTGCTCAAGATACAGCTGCGAATGTCTTTGGCTCGATTACGATATTTCTTGATAAGCCGTTTCAAGTTGGCGATCTCATCGAGGTATCCGGAACAAAAGGCATCGTCGAAGAAATTGGTTTTCGATCTACCAGCATTCGATCAACATATAATTCATTGATTACAATTCCTAATTCTGTCATGGCGAAAGAAAAAATTGATAACTTAGGCGTTAGAACTTCTCATCAAATAAGGCATGTCATCGGTGTGACTTACGATACTAGTCCGCAAAAACTTTCTGATTTTATGGACTCAGTAAAATATACTCTTCATCAGAATCCTTTGATTTTAAAGGAAGACATTCGCGTGAACTTTATCAATATGGGTGATTTCAATTTACAAATTTTAGTTCAATTTTTTATCGCTCCAACTGTGATTCATGACGAACTCGACGTTCAGCAAGAGGTCCTGGTCAATATCATGAAGATCGCAGAAGACCTCGACGTAAGTTTTGCTTTCCCAACTCAAACAATTCATTTCGATAAAAGCCCCAAGGCTCTAACCCCAGCCGCAACTTAGAGTGTCTTTTTAAATACCAGTCTTCCCTCTAGAAATTAAGCAAAAGCCCCGATGAGCATCAGTCTTATCGGGTTCTTGTATTATGCTTGGAGGATGGTGATCCAATGTTAAAATTTAAGATTCTTCAGGCGCTTATCATCCTCAGTCTCTCTACTTTATTGGCGTGCCAATCGACGACGGGCTCAAGACAACCAAACAATGTTCAATTCGAATACGACACTTCAAAAGTTAAGCTCTTAACGTGGGCTGCGCAAAATAGAATTATGTTTCAATTTCCAGAGGCAACATTTGGAGACGTCGCATTAGTTCAAGTGAAAGACACGTGCAAAACATTAAAAGAGCCCGTTTGGTCACAGGCCGTTTTTTCAACTTTAGAAAGTATGAAAAAAAATGTAGCACTCCAAAATAAAATTCACGTAATCGAAGTGAAGCGCACAGAAAAACCACAAGTCGAGATTTCAAAAGACTTAGACGGCGTCACGTATTTGATTTTAGGCTATACTGCTTCGGAAACAAAATCAGTCATTCGAGATATCTCCCAAGTACCTTGCGATACAGATTCAGCTCTTTTAGTGGGAGAAGAAAAAACAACTAAAGATTTCAACTTGCCTGCAAAAAATCTTATCTCGAAAGTTATCAGCGAACTTCCGACTGCCACAACTCCCGATCGCTGGAAGTTTAATAATGATTTTCTGATTTTCTTAGCAAAGAAGATGACTGTTTTGAAGTTTACTTCCGAGCTAGGCTTCGAAAGATCCGCGGATGGACATTTCTTCTTTGTTCAATTCTTAGAAGAACAGGCTCAGCTCATCGGAAAAAATCAGTTTCATTCGTTTAATTTTTGGTTAAGCGAAATCGCACAAAGAAGTCATGCCGGATCTTATTTAAAAATCGTTGCCTTAGTATCAGACAAACAACTTTTCTATGGAATGGCGGCAAGCCAGCAGTTTCAAGGCCTTGCCTTCCCATTTTTAAGTTATAAATCCCAAGATGGAAAATATACTTACACGTCTTTGAATCAGCTTAACAACTGCTTGGAAGATCTATCAAATAAGTATAAGCGTGGTCTTGCAAGCATCAGATCAGACCTTTCGACCCAGGCAGATACATTTTTGTATCCAGGCCACATCTGCCATACTAAAAATCCTTAGACAGCGTATTTCGCAATATATCCGAAATTTGCAATTTTGACTCGTGTGCATGATTAATTAGAGATGAGAAAAGCCCTATTGATTCTAAACCCAAAATTACTCATTTCGGATATATCGCAAAAAATAGTCTTAGGTTTGAGCGCGAGCTGGTACTTCGATGTTAGATCCATACTCAAGCGCGAGCTGGAGCTTCAATATCTTTTTGAAGAACCCAAAGCATAATCAATCCCGGAATTGCAATCAGAGCGCATGCCCAGAAGAATGGTGCCCAGCCTAAAGCTTTGACCATATCGCCGGAAAATCCTGAAAAGAAATTTCGTCCCAACGTCGCAAGTGCCGAAAGCAAAGCAAACTGAGTTCCCGTAAATTTCTTATTCGTGATCGTAGAAAGGTAAGCGATGAACGCCGCACTTCCCATCCCCGCTGAAATATCTTCGAAAACGACCACCAGTGCCAGAGCCCATTTTACGGCTCCCGTGAAAACGATAATCGAGAATCCTGCAGTTGATAACGCCTGAAGAATTCCGAATAGCCATAGTGAGCGTAAAATACCGAGCTTAAAGATGATTAAGCCACCGATAAGCAAACCCGACAGCACAGAAATCAGTCCAACTGTTTTTGCGATGAATCCGATATCTAAATTCGAGTATCCCATTTCAACATAGTATGGATTCAACATTGAACCTGAAAGTGCGTCGCCCAATTTAAAAAGAAAAACGAAACACAAAATCACGCCCGCTTTTTCGCGTGTGAAAAATTCTCTGAAAGGATCGATAACCGCAGATTTTAAAGTTTTAGGGCGGTTGTCGCCTTCTTTAGGCTCTGGCGCAAACCAAGTCACCAAAGTACAAGCCAGCATGATGACGGCCATGGAAATGTAGAGTTGGTTCCAAGTAAGATTAATTCCTTCAGTTCCTACAAGCCCAATACCCAAACCACCTGTTAGTAGCATCGATAATCGATATCCATATTGAGTCAGCGTCGAGCCCAAACCCATTTCTTCGTCTTCAAGAATTTCTCTTCGGTATGCATCGATCGCGATATCTTGAGTCGCACTTAAAAACGCAATGATCACAGCCATGACAGCCATCATGGTTAATCCACTTGTGGGACTCAGTGTACTGAGTTGAAAAAGACTTAAGCCAATCAAAATCTGGGTCAGCAAAATCCATGAACGCCTTCTGCCAAAAAAGAAAAGGCGATAGCGATCAACGAATGGTGCCCACAAAAATTTCAATGAGTAAGCCATTCCGACCCAGCTGAAATAACCGATCGTGCTGATATCGACTTGCTCGCGCGCCAACCAAGTTTTCAGAGTTCCACCAACAAGAAGCAGCGGCAAACCGCTTGAAAATCCCATCAGTAATACGACCCACATGCGTTTGCTACTGGCGAATTTTTTTAAGCCTTCAAGACCCATAGATTATTGTCTTTCTCATTTTCCAAAGATGGTGACTGATATATGGACGTCGAGATTCGCCCGTTGCGACCATGATCAATTTTGTGATCTTAAGATCTTCAGGATCCGTGAATAGCAGAATCAATAATTCTTGAATGAAGTTCGTATTTAAAGTGACGTAGTTATCAGTTCCGATACCAAGGCTTACGCCCTTTTTTTCCCACCAAGAAAATGGGTGATCTTTGTAATCTTCGAATTGCCCCGTGAGCTTATTATTTGATGACGGTAGGGAAATTAAAGTAACACCTTTATCAATCAAACGATTTAAAACATCATGCTGATAATGTTCAACTTCGCGAGCGGTATGGAATTTCGCTTTTACTAAATTGATATGTTCATCTTCGTCTAATTGGGTGCCCGCCAACAGTTTATCTAACAATGGCTTATAAACTCCCCAATCGAGTTCCATGATTTCGCGGTAGTACACATCTTCAGGCGTGATCTTTTCGCCGTGCTGATTCTTCTTTATCACTTCCTGATAGAGTCTGTGGAAGTAGAAATTTGGATTAATCCCTAAACTAACTCCATGTTCAAGAGTATCGATATGCCAGATATTCATTGCATTATCGACGGCCTGAATTCCTTTTTTCAACGTGTGAAAAGTTTCACCGTGATGGGAGCGAAGATTAAATCCTCGGTATTGTAATTTTCTAAAACCAACCTGAAGTTCGTTAAAGTGTTCTTTTCTGTAGAGTTCTTTTTCGTCACCCACAGTATCAACGTCGCATAAGTATTTTTCTAAGTAAGGATGCTTATCGATAATTCTTAAGATTTCATTTACCTGAGCCAAGAAATCTTCTTTGCGGTTCTTATATTTGGCTGAATTATAGCGATGAGCTTCTTTTCTAAATGAAGGTGACAACACGTAATCAAAGTCAGGATGATTTTTCTTAAATTTCTCGAAACCTTCGTATAAGCCTAAAACAACATCTTCAGGTGTAACTTCATCAATTCCTGGAATTTGTTCTGAAGTAGAAGAAGTTGCTCTGGATAAAGAAAACTTAAGTCTTACAAAGCCAACGTTATATTTATGGTAAAGTTCTGAAGCGATATGTTCAGCCGCTGCAACGTGAGCTTCGCGTGAGATAAAAACCAACTGCGGAATAAAAAGAATATTCAAGTATGCAGTGAATCCTTCGCTCTCTTTGAGCCGCATCAAGCGATCAACGTCTTCAACTGAATTAATTGGCAAAGCATCTGGACCATAGGCGCCGACAATCTTTTTTTCGTAAATCGCTTTATGTGGGCCAGACAGAAGTTTCATCAAACGCGGATATACAAATTCAGCAGTCACAGCTCCTGTTAAGTGAGTGTGCTCTTCTCGGTATTTCATGGGAACAAGTCTTAAGAATTCAAATAAAGCTTTCGAGAGTGAATGTTCCAAGAGCGCGTTAATCGAAATTTTATTAATTCTGAAATGATCCACCATTTGGCGAAATTCCAAAACGGCTTCGTAAGCTTCCATCGATTTTTCAGGCAAATCGGACGAAATTAAAAGGTCTAACGTATCCAAAAGACCAATTCCGTTAGTCTCACTAATAATTTCTGTGACTGCATTGAGCAGGGCTTTTTCTTTTTTCATGTGTTAACTCAAAATGTTAACGGGGATTAAATCTCTTGTACATGACTTTATGAGGGCCCACGCCCTCAATCTCAAAAACCTCGCCTATGACTTGGAAACCTAGTTTTGTATAGAAGGGCACAGCCCGAATACGAGCATTACACCAGAGAAGATCACATTTTTTTGTCGCTAGAATTTCGAAGCCCTTTAAAATGACCTGCTCACCGTATCCTTGGCCTTGAAAATTTGTATCTGTCGCCATTCCTCGAAGTCTGTACGGAGTTCCCGCATTCAAAAGCGGATGCGATTCAATATAAAATGAAGCGACAGTAACGGTGTGATTGTGAATTTTGCAAGCTAAGTGAAAGCAGGAAGGATCTGAATCGCAATTGTATTTACAGTCGTTTAAAGATAGGCCGGGTCGTAAAATTTTGTGTCTGAGTTGCCAAGTCTCTTCACCCGGCACAAGTTTAATTTCCTTTTTTAGTTCTTCGGAACTCCTCATCCCGACAACCTAAGGTACTGTTTCCAGACCATTGGTATTTCCCCGCCTATCACCTCAAAATCTGTCAGCGGAAGCCAAGAGGGAATTTTCGGCTCTTTTAATAAAGGCATTCTAGCTTCGTGGGGAGTCTTGTTTGCTTTTTTCTGATTACAAGAACGACAAGCAGAAACAACGTTAAACCAATCCTTTTTCCCTTCACGAGAAACAGGCATAACGTGGTCTAGTGTTAACTGTTTAGTACCGAATCGTTTCGCACAGTATTGGCAAGTGTAATTGTCTCTGATGTAGACATTTTCCCTACAAAATCGCACGTGGGTCGTTGTTCGATTTCTCACATAGCTTTTAAGTCTTAAAACACTTGGCAGTTTAAAGCTTGATGAGACTGATCGCGCAAAGACAGTATGGTACTCAAGGACTTCTACTTTTCCTTGGAACCACAGGATGAGCGCTTTTTGCCAGCTGACGATTCGCATCGGCTCGTAGCTTGCGTTTAAAAGCAACGATCTGATGGACGACAGAGAATGAGACATATCCCTCCAGCATCTCCTTCTTATATTATAAGAAGTCTCAAACCTTGTTTTCAATCTCAAAAGTTTACGTTATGGTGTTCAGAATAATGAAGACACTCACACTCCTATTATTTTCTGTTATGGCAATGGCTCAAAATGTGCCAAATTCAACTCAAACTCTTGTAATTATTGGAGATTCCCTGACGGAAGGGCTAGGTGTTAAAACCGAAGAAGCTTTTCCGCATTTAATCCAGCTAAAGGTCCAGGCCGATGGCAAAAACTGGAAAATTTTGAACCAGGGTATCAGTGGTTCGACTTCCGCTTCAGCGCCCTCAAGAGCACGTTGGGTTCTAAAGAATACTCCAGAAATTGCAGTCTTAGCGCTGGGTGCAAACGATGGCTTGCGTGGATTTACGCCATCTTCGACTGAAAAAAACCTAGACCAGGCAATTCAGCTTTTGAAAGATGCGAAAGTAAAAGTGATTTTAGCGGGCATGCAGATGCCTCCAAATTATAAGGGCAAAAATCGCGATGAATTTGAAAAAATTTATCCAAAGCTCGCAAAAAAACACCAGATTAAACTCATTCCATTCCTGTTGGAAAAAGTAGCAGGCGTGTCAGAGCTCAATCAAAGAGACGGCATTCATCCCAATGCTAAGGGACATGCAATCATGGCTGACATGATCTACAAATATGTCCAACCAGAATTATGATTGAAGTACAAAATCTGCATAAGTCTTTTAAGACTAAACAAAGTTCTCTCGAGATCCTAAAAGGTCTTAATTTCAGTATCGAAAAAGGTAAAATCGTTGCAATCACCGGGCACTCTGGAAGTGGGAAAAGTACGCTATTAGGTTTATTATCTGGTTTAGATAAACCAGATAATGGAAAAATTCTTTATAATCAAAAAGATATTTTTTCTATGTCGTTTAATGAGCAAAACCTTTTTCGTGCCCAAAATATTTCGCTTATTTTTCAGAACTACTATTTGATTCCTCATTTAACGGCTTTAGAAAACGTGATGCTACCACTGCAGATTTTGAAACTTTCAAATCCGAATGAAGAAGCAAAATCATTATTAAATGAAGTGGGCCTAGGACACAGACTTGATCACTACCCTGGCGAACTCAGTGGTGGCGAATGTCAGCGCGTTGCAATTGCTCGCGGACTCATTACGAAGCCAATCGTTTTGCTAGCCGATGAGCCAACAGGAAGTCTTGATTCAGAAACTGGCGACAAAGTGATGAGTATCTATTTTGATCTTGTTCGAAAACATAATCTCACATCGATCATTGTTACGCATAATGAAGAGCTCGCAGCAAAATGCGATCAAGAGCTTAAATTATATCAAGGCGTTATTCAGTCATGATGTTCATACTAAACTATAGCTTCAAAAGATTCTGGCGCAAGCGAGCCCAAATCTTAACGACTGCTTTTTTTCTGTGCTTAGGTTTTTGGGGTTGGCTCTTAAGCGAAAGTACCCAGACAAGTATTAAACAGCGTTTAGAAAATAATGCCCGAAAAATTTTATCAGCCGATCTCACGATCGATGTTCGCAGAGAATTCACAGAATCAGAACTTGAGTTGTTCAACAAAGAAATTGCAGGCAAAGGCGACGTTTCACAGTCATATGAGTTCTTTGCAATGATGGCGACAGAGAATGAAAGTCGACTTGTTCAAGTTCGAGTGATTGATGATCTTTATCCTTTCTACGGTGAAGTAAAATTAGAAAATAGTGGTTCTGTTGAACAATTGAAATCTCCGGTGATTTGGGCGTATTCCGAGTTCAAAGACCTTATGGGTTTAAAGCTAAATGAAAAAGTTCAACTTGGTGCTGCTGAATTTACTATAGGCGATTTTATCAAAGAAGATCAGACTCAGACTTTTAGATTAGCAAGCCTTGCGCCCAGAATATTTATTCATCTAAGTAATCTTAAAAAAACTGAGCTAATCCAATTCGGAAGCACCTTTACCTCAATTCAACTTGTAAGAACAAAGCCTGAAGTTGATATCATCGCACTCTCTGAAAAAATCAAAACAGTGTTAGCAGATCCTGGAATTGATGTAACAACTTACAAGAGCTTACCTGATGATCTTTCAGGTCCAACACAAAGACTTTCTGATTTCCTCGGACTAACAAGCTTGGTTTCACTTTTGTTCTGTTCTTTAAGTTTATTTTATCTTTTGCAAATTTGGTCTTCTGAACAACAAAAAGAAAAAGCGGCGCTAGCAGTTTTTGGCTTACCCGCATCTAGTATCCAAATGATCGAATTTATTCAGTCAGTCTTGATTGCGATCCTTTCCACGGCCTTATCCACACTGTTAGTCATCTTAAGTACTCCGGTTGTGGAAAGTTCAATTAGACAGTGGTTTGCTACGGATTTTGAATTTATTGTGACGATAAAAGAAGTTGGAATTATTCTTTTCTGCCAATTCGTTTTACTTGCAGTCCTTACTTTTCCATACAAAAGATCAGAAAATCCACTTTCAAAATTACTTAAAGATGAAATGCTTTCGAATAAAAAGGGAATTAAGTTTTTCCTTCCACTTCTATTCTTAATTTGGCCGTTTGCAATCTTTGCTAGTCGATCATGGAAGAACGGTACTTACTTCTTCTTAGCTATTTTAGCTGTTTGCGCAGCCTTAATTTTTATGGGCTGGCTGATCTTAAAGATTTTTAAAGTTATTCCTTGGAAAAGCTGGACGCTTTCTTATGCAACCAAAGCATTGTCCCGCCAGACAACTGCCAGCTGGGCTTTTATCGTAACTGTTGGGGTGTGTTCAGCACTTTTAAATTTGATGCCGCAAATTCAAAGTAGCATTCAATCTATGATGACGATTGATCAAGATAACACGATGCCCTCGATCTTCATGTTCGATATTCAACAAGAGCAATATACAGACGTTAATGAATTCTTGAAAAAACGAAACATCGAGCCTCAGTCAACTTCTCCGCTTATTCGTGGAAGAATTTTAAAAATTAATAATGAACCATTTGAACGTAAAGAAAAAACTGGAGCCTTTGTAACTCGTGAAGATGAAAATGAAGCTAACAGTCGAAATCGCTCGATCAATTTAACTTACAGAAATAAATTTCAATCGGGTGACAAAATTGTCGAAGGTGAAAGTTTTCCATTAATTTATGATAAAAGCCAAAAGCATCCATATCTTTCGATTGAAAAACGCTATGCCGATAGACTTGATCTCGAAATAGATGACATCATAACTTTTGATGTTCAAGGCATTGAAGTCGAAGGACAGGTCAAAAACCTAAGAGAAGTTCGCTGGAGCCGCTTTGAACCAAACTTTTTCATTCTGTTTCAGGATGGAGTCCTAAACGATGCTCCGCAGACTCACTTAGCGGCGTTACCTTCATTGGACAACAAACAAAAATCAGAACTGATGAAGTCCTTATCAAAGGAATTTGCCAATATTTCCATGATCGATGTGGAAAGATTGATAAAAGATATCGTCGCCAATTTAGAGCGAGTAAGCGGTGCTTTGAAGCTCATGACCGGTCTTTCATTTTTAACAGGTTTACTGGCCCTCATTTTCTTACTTTCTTCGGAAAGCTTAAGGCGGGCTACAGAAGTGCATTTGCTAAAAATCTTAGGTTCTCAGTTAAGTCAAATTTTAAAGGCTCGCATTTCAGAAATTATGCTGCTGTCTTCAATTTCACTTTTCGTTGGCCTAGGTGCCAGCTACGCAATCTCTTACGCAATAGTCAGTCAGGTTTTTCAAGTTTCCTATTCACCTGTTTTTTCAACTGCGGCCATTATTGCAGTAATTGTTATCGTCATAGCATTGCTGATCGTGAAAATAGTGACTGCTTCTTCGTTCAGACAAAATTCTTTCGTCTTTCTTAAAAAAGAAGAGTAAACTTCCACAATATGATCGTCACACCTGACCAAGCAGTTTCTGCTTTAAAAAATAATGGAATTGTCGCAATTCCAACTGAAACTGTTTATGGTCTTGGGGCTTCGATTAACTCAGAAGAAGCTTTGAAAAAAGTTTTTGAAATAAAAAAAAGACCCTTCTTCGATCCTTTGATAGTTCACGTTGAAAATATCGAACAGGCCAAGTCCCTTACTTTAGAATGGCCTGAAATTGCAGAAGCACTTTGTCAGCAGTTTTGGCCCGGCCCCTTAACTCTCGTTTTAAAAAAGAACAAAAAAGTTTCTGATCTTATTACCGCTGGCCTTGAACGGGTTGGCATTCGTTGCCCCAAGCATCCCGTAGCTTTAGAAATTTTAAGAAAGCTTAAAATTCCGATTGCAGCCCCCAGTGCGAATCTTTTTGGTCGCACAAGTCCAACGACAGCCCAGCATGTTGAATCCGAATTTTCAAAGCAAGTTGCAGTTGTCGATGGTGGCTCTTCAGAAATTGGAATTGAATCAACTGTGCTACTGATAGATGGAAATGAAATAGCCATTTTAAGACCTGGCAACATTTTAGCTTCCGATATTCAAAAGCACCTGGAAAAGAAGTCACTGAAATTTGGCTGGAAAAAGCGAGTGACCCAAAACGAATCTCCAGGACATTTGAAGCATCATTATATGCCGGCAAAACCCTTGTTCTGGGTTGAGGGCGGTAAAAGCCCTGATCTTTTAATTCAATTAAATCAAAAAATCGCAAGCCTACCAGATGAAGTTGAAGGTGTCGAAATCCTGAAGCCTAAGGCGATTCATAGTTTTGACTCCCTATCACTGCCCTTGTTAGCTAACGAAGCAGCACGATTACTTTATTCCGAATTGAGACGTCTTGCTGAAGGTCCAGCTGACTGTCTGGTCTTTTATTACCAAGACTACATGAATTCCCCCGAATGGGAGCCCGTCTTAGAGCGTCTTCAAAAAGCTAGTTCCTCGATCATTAAGAACTAATCATTTCCCAACTTAATTCCAATGCGGCCCTAACATATTCTCAACATTTGCATGTCAGACTAGAGTTCAACAAGGGGCTCATCATGTTGCAAAAAGTCACCGACGCTTTTCAAAAATACTACTACCTCCGACTTCACCGTATTCACCGCTTTGAACCAAAAATTTCAATAAATCAAAAAGTCGGATCTTTCAGGCTCAAAACTGCAGATACTCTTAACGAATTGAAAAGCGCATTTGAATTAAGATACGAAGTTTTCCACAATGAATTTAAAGGCATGTCAAAAAAGACCGGCTGGGACATAGATGAATATGATTTTCATTGTGATCACTTGATTATCATCGATGAGAAATCAAATACTGTAGCTGGTGCATATAGATTGAACTCAAGCCAGTTTTCGGATCGTTTCTATTCTTCTCGCGAATTTAATACCACACGAGTTTTGGCCGATGACGGAGTCAAAATTGAATTGGGCCGCGCCTGCATCAAAAAAGAATACCGAAGAGGGGTTGTGATTTCACTTCTATGGAAAGGAATCGCCGATTACATGAGCAAAAGTCAGGCTCAGATACTTTTTGGCTGTGCTAGCTTTCCAGTTAGAACTGCAAGACAGGCCGCACTTCTTCACCGCTATTTTTTCGAAGAAAAAAAATATGCCCCTGAATTTTTCTCGCCTCCAACATTAGCTTATAAAATGCCAGACTTCGAAGCTTGGGAGGCCCACTACAAGCGCACATTGACAGCAGAAGAAAGGTTCGAGGCAGAAAGCCTGATCCCAAGCCTTTGCGGGATTTATTTGAAGATGGGAGCCTTCTTAGGCGGAGAACCCGCATGGGATGAGGAATTCGGTTGCCTTGATTTTCTCACAATACTTCAGAGAGAAGATCTGAATCGATCTCTTTGGCATCGTTACAAGACCGAGTCTTGACCTTATGCCCCAGTAATTCTACTTTAGGAGGGTGGAATTCATAATAAAGCCCTTCAGAGTTATTTTTCGACTATTTCTATTTTCTATTTACATCACGATTCATATTGTTCGTGGCTTTAAGATCAAAACCTTCGAAAAAGATCCGCTTGAAAGAAAGCGGCAATTTTCCCGATCGATCAATCGTATTACGGCTTTGTGTTGTCGGACTTTTGCAGTCCGCGTAGCTGTCATTAATCCACCACCACAAAATGCTCGCGGATTGATTGTCGGAAACCATCTTGGATTCATTGACATTATTGCAAGCGGCTCAATTCGTCCGATGCTTTATGTGACATCGCTAGAAATGCGCCAAACCCCAGTTCTGGGCCTTTTAACTGAAATGGCTGGATGTATTTACGTCGAGCGACGCAGTCGCATGGGCATTCAGCAAGAACTGAAGCAGATCATTAATTCTTTAGAACAAGGTTTTAATGTTTGTCTTTATCCAGAAGCGACATCTCATAATGGTGAACATGTTCTACCTTTTAAGCGAACACTTATCACGGCAGCTGCTTACGCGGGTGTTCCAATTCTGCCTTATGTTTTTAATTTTAAATCCATTCAAGGAGAAGATTTTACGCTAAAAAATCGCGACCACGTTTGTTGGTATGGTGATATTCCTTTTCTTGTTGCAATGGTAAAAGCTTTGTCTTTGAAGTACGTAGATGTTGAAATTAAGTTTCTGGCACCGTTTCATCCAACTCCTGAAATGGAGCGCGCAGAAGTAGCAAATAAACTTCATCAAATGATCAGTAACGAGTTTGCACCTGTGAAGCTGACTCATGAAACAATTCTTCAAGCTCAGCAAGAGGGAATTTAGTATGGTTGAAATGATGGCTATTTATAAGGGCCAAAAGCATTGCGAGATCACTCATGGACCTTCAAGCGCAGTAATTGAAACCGACGCCCCTAAGGATAATCACGGCTTAGGCCAAGCGTTTTCTCCGACTGATTTGATGGCGGCATCACTTGGTGTTTGCATGCTAACTGTAATGGGAATCCAAGCTGATTTAAAAGGTTGGGATTTGGTGGGTTCAAAAGCTAAAGTTATAAAAGAAATGGCAGCCAATCCTCGCAGAATTGGAAAATTAATTGCACACGTTGAGATGCCTGCTCACTTAAATGAGGAAGCTCGAAACCATTTAGAAAAAACGGCTTCGAGCTGTCCTGTGAAATATAGTTTAAATCCTGATATCGTTTTAGATATCCATTTCAAATACACTTAGAAATCAAAAGCGACATTATAAAGAAATCGGGAAGCTGATTTGTCCAATCCAACCCGTATGCTTTAAATCTAAATCATCAGCACCAGCAACTAAACCAGCATCTTGAACATCAACATCATTATAAGTTGCGTCTTGATACTCTACGCTTGCTCCAAAGCTTTTAAATCTGGCACCCAATCCCACTTTATAACCATTTAAATCTTTAAATTTAAGGTTAATACCATTGTGGCTAGTTGGATCGAATTCACCATTTACGATATAAGTTCCCCATACTCTGATACCAGCCCAAGGTGTTTGAAAACCTAAAGTTGGTCCGTATGAGTGCGCACTGCCATCAGCAGAATATCTATCGCCACCGTCGTTTTTAATATGCATCTGAGAGTAATTACCTTCAGCTGCTAAAAACATAACGTCTAACAAGTGAAAACCAACTCTTAAGTTAGCGCCAACACCTTCTGCTTCAACATCCGAAACTCCGAATGGGGCAGGTAAATCTAACTCGCCAGAAAGATTGTCATAACGAATACCAGGTTCGATAAAGAAACCACCTAATCCAGGTCCTTCTTCTTTTCTATCGTAGTCGTCTGTTGTTTGTGTTGTTGTGACGCCTTCTGGAGTCTCTGTTGATGTCGTGGTCGTTCGTTTATCCACATCATCAGTTGGAGCAGATGTCGACGTCGATGTCGTGGTAGTGTCCTCAACTTGAGCCATTGAATGACTAACAAAAAAACTTAAGCATAAACCGATAGCTAATTTAGATAATTTCATACTCACCTCTTCTATGTATGTTTGATCACATTAATTGTCTTAAATTGACCGTCCATGGAAACTGTTATTGGTAAGAGCAGAAGTTATGCCAGTTTAATTAATTTCAGGTGAATTAGCTGAAATTTTCCGAGTCATTTTGTCTCCCAAAATGCTCATTTTTCCCAAAGTATGTCATTCAACTTTTTCGTAAACAAATAGAGTGAATACAACATAAACATCATGGCCTATCGATTGCTACTACTAGTGTCTTATATAAAGACTAATAAATATTAGTTACGAATTAATTATGACAAAATTTTTGCAATAACAAGGAGGCGACTATGAACAGTAGTAGCATGAGTGGTAATTGGAATGTGCTGAAAGGCAAAATCAGACAACAATGGGCAAAGCTAACTGATAATGACATGGATTCTTTCAAAGGAAACATGGAAGAAGCAGTTGGCAGAATTCAAAAAGCCTATGGCTACACACATGACCAAGCACGCGATGAATACGAAAAATTTAAAAATTCAAATTCTTCACTCTTTAATAGTGAAACAGTAAGTCCACGTAATTCAGAAAAAAACTTTAACCAGTAACCGAAATTAACAGGAGTCTTTATGAAAAAAACGTTCGCTCTTTTATTACCAGCATTATTCGCAGCAACATCAGCTACCGCTACAACGGGAACCTCAAGCACTGATGCTATGAAAACTGATTCAACTTCAGTTCATTCTGGAAATACACATTCTGGATCTATGCATTCAGATTCAGCACAAATGGATGCGGCTAAGTCTGATTTAACTCAGCTTACTAAAACAGTCGGCGCTGACGCTGCTTCGCAAATCACTTTCGAGCCAGGTCGCGCGACTCTGACTTCTGAAGAGATCAAATCATTAAACGATATCGTTTCTAACGCTCGTATGAACAATTCTAAAATTGATGAAGTGAAAGTGTTTGTTTGGGGCGATAATGTTTACGCTGATAACCAAAGAAACAAAGTCACATCGCAAGAAAGAAAAGTAGCTGATGACCGCGTTAAGAACATCAAAAACTATTTAAGCAAAGAATTAAACGTAAAGGATATCGAGACATTCAACATGGCTCGTGAAAGTCGTTCATTTGCTGATCTAGTTCCAGCTGCTGGTAGCAAAGTAAGAGATATCGCTCCACAAGGTGCAGTAAGCCGTTCTGCAAGCACAACTGCTGGCACAACACCCATTACACCTAAGAGCATTTCTGATTTCACAAAGGGTAGCCCATCAGAAGCATTGGTTTTAATCTATAAAGAGTAATAACCAGCTGCTAATGGAAATTCGAGAAGAGGGAGGCTTTTTTAAGCTTCCTTCTTTTTTATAAGAGTTTTAAGTTGTTCGATTTTTTCTGGTGAATTTAGGATACCTTCAAAAAGGATTTTACCATTGGGTCCGATTAATACCGCATCCATCAAAGTCTTCTGTGAAAACCAGTAATAGAATTCACGGTTTTGATCAAAATACTCATACAGTCTTGTATTAGGGCTTTTCGCTTTGATCTTTACGATATCCTGCTTTGGCGCATCGTAAACTACGATCACATTGAGTTCTTTCAGGCGGTCGAATGCTAAGCGCTCCCACATCCCTTCGGCCTGGCTAGCACCTGCCCACCAAGTACCTGAAGAAACGAGTAAGTTATAATCTTTTAGGATTAGGCTCTCTGATTCTGCTTTATCTGAGTTAGCAGCATTATTCATTTTCCCGTAAAGCGACTTCAAAGTCCTTTGTGGCATGTTTCGATTTTGTGTCTCAATACTAGACCAAGCCGATAAACTCAATAATGTGATTAGGACAAAGAGTGTTTTCATACTCTTATACTATTCAGGTATCGTGCCTAGTAGGATGGCTTTTAACTTATCTAAAAAGCAATGGGATCGTGATTTTGGACGCCGATGACGTTTTTTGAAACTCGATGTTAGAAAACCGACTTTGGATCCATTTTCGAAGCAGCTTTATTTCTGTTTCATTATGAGACAATGAAATAATCGTATCCGTTAGCCACTGAAATTTCTTAACTTCCCCTCTAGCAGAAACATCAATTCTGAAGCTCATTGTTCCATGGAAATTATTAAGATCATTTAAAACTTCAGACATACTAACCATTGCAGGTTGCATCGTCTTCTGAACTTGAGTCGTCGTTAATCCACCAACAACGTATGGACGAGGTTCAACAAACCAGCCATGAATAACAACGCGGCCTTCAAGCGGATCCGCAGTCCCTTTTACCGGAGTCACTCCATGAGGTAATCTTGGATCAAATACGATGAGCTTATTAAAATCAGGCGTAATGTGTTCCAGGTAAGAACTCTGTTCACGGTCTTTTTCTTCAACGAAGTTTTGCCAATAGTTTAAAGTTTCAGGCTTTAAAATAAAGGTATCGCCACCTGTAAAATTTCTTTTTTGCGGACTCAAAGAATAAACCCAAGCCCACGGACCATGCGGAACATCCGAATGCATCTTCTGTTCCATGCCTTCTACATAGTAAGAAAGCCAAGGCGGAGAAATATCATGGCAACCCAAAACTTCCCTGCCCCACTGAACTAGTTGAGAATGAAATTTTTGATAAATTGCCGGTGGAAAATAATGATACGCCGGAGTTCTTAAAAATTGATATTGGTCTTTAACGTACCAATAGTCCCAGACGAAGCGTTCATTTCGAAT
>JANPPO010000179.1:0-3711 GCA_031428555.1 Bdellovibrionales bacterium
GGAGTAAAACCATACTTAAGCGGAAGATCCGCCCATGCGTCTAACTTGTACTGATTACCTAATCGGTATCCATTATCATTTTTGTCACCCGTTCTTAACGTCGCTGAAAGTCTGCTTCCAAGTTGGTAGTCAGCAGTCAAATAAAGTGGCATCACAGCTAACATGGCATCGTAAGTTCCCGATCCCAACTGCATATTGTAAGGATATCGAAATCCAGGTGCATTCGGATTTTCTTCATCAGTCGAACCCGTCGGAAGAGAAGCACCGAATTCTGTGATGAGCATAAAAGATCCATCCATAACAACTGGCTTACTAGCTACTACGACCGTATCGCCTAGGCCGCGTGAAGCATCTTTAAAACTCAATCCACCTAACTTAGTCACAACGTTGTTCTCAGAGTATTGAGCCATGCCCATCACATTCCAACCATTATCGAGTTGGTAACTTAAAGTCATCAGCTGCATTTTCAAAGTGATATCGCCGAACTCGTAAGCATCATTTTTTTGAGCCTTAGTGCCTTCGAAATCGTAGAAGTAAGATGTGAACGAAGTTTTCCATTTTGGCGGAGTCGCAACCTGAGTTGTGAGTGTGTTATCCGCAGCTACAACAAAATGACACGCTAAAAGGATCAGAGTTAAAACGAATAATCTAGGCATTTGCATATTCCCTTCAAAAGTTATGGACTCATCGATTAGGCAATCTGCTCTATTGGGTCAAATGAATAATATAGAGTAGACACTCTATATGTCATTTATGCAGCTTTTCAAGAAATAAAAATTACTTTCTTCGGGTGGAACAATGATCCAAAAATTCACGACGAGTACTATCGTTAAATTTGAAATCTCCACGTAATTCACAAGTCGCAGTTGAAGAATGAATATCTTCGATACCGCGTGCAATCACACAGAAATGCTTAGCATTTACATGAACTGCAACGTGTTCTGTTTCTAAAACTTGCTGTAAACAATCAGCCACTTGTTTTGTTAGACGTTCTTGAACTTGCGGGCGTTTTGCAAAATACCCAACGATCCTATTAATCTTAGAAAGACCGATTACTTTTTTATTCGGAATATAGGCCACTGTGGCAAAACCTTGAATCGGCTGGAAGTGATGTTCACAGGTCGACATCAACTCGATATCCTGAACAACAATCATTTGATCGTAATTCATTTTATTTTCAATCGTTGTCATCTTTGGAAAATTTTGAGGATTCAAACCTTTAAATAGTTCGTGCACATACATCTTGGCCATTCGCTTTGGAGTATCACGTAATGAATCATCCGAAAGATCTAAGCCGAGTGCGATCATAATTTCTTTAAAATTTTCTTCGATTACTTTTATTTTCTGTTCGTCAGTTAAAACATTTTTCTTGTTGAGAGGACTGGGCATAACCCCCTTCAACATATTTTCAACCCATTTTTGAGTCGTATCAGCTTGAGGAACTTTTGCGAGTGTATCAGCACTTGTGATTTTAGCCATGATTTGAAATAGCATATTTCAGCGAAAGTGGGACTAACTTTTGATATTACATTCCGCTTCAATTGAAGCCTTTACAGGGCCCACTGTCTAAAATTGAGACACTCAAACCCTTTTAACTAGCTGATTTTTCTGAACTCCCTGCGGGTCTTGACGTTGCACCCATTCTTTTGATGTTTAAGTTTAATCGGATGGAGTTGGTCTATGATGAATACGCATCTTAAGAGAGTCAGAAAAGAGCTATTGCTATCAGTTGGTAGCGCTTGCCTGGCGTTAAGCCTGAGCACTCCGACCTACGCCGCTGACGGTTTAACTCTTGAACAACATCCGGTTATCAAAAACCCTGTTTGGATGAAGGACGCCGTTCAAGTTCGCATTACACCTCGTGGACAAAAATTATTCTCTGAACAGCTAACGCTTATTTTAACGAACCTTGGTGTCGTCATTGATGAGAACTACTTTCCTGAGTTTGATTACGTGAGTGACCAGCCCATTAGAATTGATGAACTTGCAAAGAAACAGCCCGAAGAATTTGAAATGCTTCTTAAAGTCAGACAATTCTTTAAACAATACCTTCAAGGAATTCAGTTTAAAGACTTTAAGCCGTCGATTAAAATTGGCGCTTCTGATTACGTTGCCGATTTTAACCGTCTTTCAATCGTAACAGATGAAGAACTAATGAAGTCCCTTGGTAAATCAGATGGAGCCGTTCTTTCAATCGAGATTTCAGTCAGAAGTCTAAAAGCAAAAACAAAAAGTGTTACAGCCAAAGATCTTGAAAATCCGTGGATTGGGCAAATTGGCGTTCAGGCAGCTGAAGTAAAAATGGGATCGAACGAAACTCCACTAGTTGCGCGAATGCCGTTTTATGTTCGCGTCGATGAGAACGGAATTTTACAATTCGAAGCCCTCAAAATCGAAGAAAATATCGACCGCGTGCCGATAGAAATTAAGTACAAAAGGATCGTGCTTCCAGAATTTGAATTTAAAGTTGTAGGCCAGAATGGGGTTCACAAAATCAAATTAAACGAAGACGAGTTTAAGAAAATTGTAGACGAACATTTGCCAGATGGTCTTAAGATGATTCGAAAATACGTTCGCGAATTTTTACAGACTGAATTACCAAAAACTTTGAACACACAGGCGCAAGCTTCTCTGAAAAGTGGGCTCGAGCAAATTCAGTCGCTTCCAGCTCCGAATACGATTGCAACCGATACCCGTCCGCCTTTATCGTTAGGTCTTAAGCTATCGAAAATTAATCTTGTTAATTCTCAATGGGCTGTCGGGCTATCTGCTTTCATCGAAGACACTTCCCTCATGAAAATGACGCCGTTTTGGGAAAAATCAGGTTCACGAGGTGCCCCAGTGTTTAATCACCTGGACGCCTCTCAATACGATTTAGCAATCGCGGTCGACCGCGCTTTGTTTAATCGTGCGATCCACTTAGCGACAAATCGAAAAAATTTCAAAAAGCTTGAGACCTGCCCAGGTCAACCTGCGATCGAATTAATGAGCGGACCATCGATCGACTTCAATCCAAGCGCCAGTACAACCAATGACCTTGAAACATCACTTGCTATGTATGTTGATGCTCAAGTTGATGTGCCTGAAGACATGAGAAGCAGATGGGGTATCCCTATATTGGAAGACAAGCTTAGATTAACGATGAGATACCAGGCCATCATGAAACCGGCTGAAGTCGGATCTGCTATGTTGAGCATTACTCCGACTGGCGCTGACCTTAAAACTTTGAAAATTGTATCTGGCTTAAGAACGGTTGGAAAATTGTTCGAAGGAAAAGTTCGAAGTGAAATTGAGAAGATCTTGTCGGGCAGCTCGAGTTGCGGTACGAATGAGCCGCTTGCTAAGTTTGAACTCATCAATTCTTTGTGGGGCATTCCTCTCGAGTACGCAAAACTTAAGATGGATTCTCAAGGTCAGTTGATGATGTACATGAACTATAAAAAAGTAAATCCAGGCAACTGGAACCAAAAGCGTAAGTAATAGAAAGTAATCGGAGCAAATTATGATGAAACTTTTAAATAAAATAAACCTTCCCGCTCTTCTCACTCTTCTTTTGGGTCTTGGACTTATGAGTGGGTCTTTTGCCCAGCGAAGTGCGAATGCTGGTCCAACTGATGTTATTCCAGCAATTCAAGTTTCTATTTCTCGAAATTTAACTGGCCAATATCTTCATGTGATTTATGCGGTTGGTAGACCAGGAGCTTTAGCAAT
>JANPPO010000180.1:0-1910 GCA_031428555.1 Bdellovibrionales bacterium
CAGCTGGATTCAAGCTACCGGCGCTTTTCTGATTCTACTTTCAAGTTTTTTAACCCTGAAAGTAGAAAGTGGAGAAAAGTTAGAACTTTAAGCTTCTGCTCTTTTACTAGCCCAGATTGAAACACCTAAAATAACGACACCGATTAATCCCGTGATCCATTCCGAAATATGAATGAATGGACTTGCGATCATAATCGCGCCAAGCGCTCCAATTGCGTAGAAGGCGCCGTGCTCGAGGAACTTAAATTGATTCAAAGTTTTTCTCTCGACCAAGTAAATGGTGATACTACGAACGAAGAACGCACCAGCACCAAGACCCAGCATGATAACAAGAAGGTTATGAGTAATCGCAAAGGCACCCACCACACCGTCAAAACTGAAAGAAGCATCCAGAACTTCCAGATAAAGAAATAATCCAAGTCCGCTGCTGGCCATGACTTTTGTTGCAGCAGAAGCTTTTGGATCTGTATGCTTCATCGAATAAGCGACGTCGTCAGATTCAACTTCAAACAATGAAGCAAAACCATCTACGATCGCAAACGTAACGATTCCCCACAATGCTGAAAGCAAGTAAGGCATCTTTTCAGTTTCAGCTAAAGGTAAATAGCCCGAGATGATCACAAAAAGAATCAGCACCATCGCCATTGAGATTCCCTGCATTTTCCCTAAGCTTGACCAGATTTGTTCAATTTTAGTGAACCAATGAATCTCTTTATCTTTGTCGAAAAAGTAAGTCAGACATACTAGAAGCAAGAAAGATCCGCCAAATGCAGAAACGAGATGGTGACTTGAAAGCATAATTTCAGCGTAGCGTTTTGGATCTGTGAAACTCAGAGTAAGTGCAGACCATGGATCAATTTTCGCAATGAACCCAACGATCGCAAGTGGGAAAATAAGACGCATTCCAAAAACCGCAATCAAGATACCCCAGGTTAAGAATCGTTGTTGCCAGACATGATCCATTTTTTCAAGAATGCTGGCATTTACAACCGCATTATCGAATGACAACGAAACTTCCAAAACCGTCAAAACGAAAGCGATGAAGAAAAATTTCATTCCTCCAGACATGCCACCTAGACCTTCGGACGTGTCATAATATCCTACAAAAAAAGCTGCAATCAGAGCTAAAACAGTGAAAATAATCGAAACTCGGAAGACTTTCATGAGCCATATTCCTTTATTTGCGAGATGAGTTTTTTAGAAACCGCCTGAACTTTCGACACTATCAAAGTCTCGACAAAAAATGAAAAACAAAGTGCTGCGTCTCAAATTGAATTTAGTTTGGCAGTTCAATGAGTTGATCAAAATTGTTAAAGCCTAAAAATTAGGCACATAACTTGTATATCTCTCTAGGGTGGAGGCTTTTTTATGAAATCGTTGGTTATATTCATAGCATTAACTGGACTAATGTCCCTTGTCGGCTGCGGGAACAAAGTCAATTTCTCGGCAATCCCGACTGAAGGAAGCTTCGCAACTCCGCCCGTTGTGATCGTACCAACGCAACCAGGAGTCGAAACTCCGATCGTGCAGCCTCTTCCAGTGGAACCCCCTGTCGTGGTAACGCCTAAGCCTCTGAACATGAAAAACGGAACTTGCGCCGTCGGTGCAGGTGAAAAAGTTTTGAGCTGTCTAGATTGCGCTTCCACTGCACCCGTTTTACCTCCACCCATTTTATCGAAGAAAGCTCAAGAGCTTTTAGACATTATGACCGTTGCTTGCTCGATTGATAACGAGAGTGATCCAAAAGGTTATGTAGCTCCGAACTATGACCAGCTTTTGAAGCGCGTGATTCAGTGTTCTCCAACAGCTTACCCAGATACGGCTTTCCTAGCGACACAAGGATTTACGATTAACCAACTATTAACGAACCCAGTTGCGCAGAAAAATGCATTTGGTGGTTTGTATTACAA
>JANPPO010000181.1:0-3204 GCA_031428555.1 Bdellovibrionales bacterium
GCGAGTGTCATTTTTCTTCCTTATCTTGCGACCTTCATAGATCACTTCGATCGTTTCAAAGCCTGTCGCTACGGAATATTTTTTCAATTTATAGGTGTCTTGATCGGACTGGGATCTGTTTGGAAAATAAGTGGTCTTAGTCTTCAAGAACCAAATATGGCTTCGCCAGATTTCATTTTCACATTTTCGGTGCTTGTCATAGGCGGCATGCTCAGTTCACTCGGCGCCACATTTATGGATATCGCGATCGCAAATGATTTAGTTCCATCAAGTTTTGAAGGCGATGCTTTATCAAAGTTTAACAGCCGCCTAAGGCAAGTGGATCTTTTTACTGAAGTCACTTCTCCGATTTTAGCGGGCTTGCTTTTGATGACTGAAACTCCGGGCTTGCCACTTTTGGGATTTGCTTTTGTCGCTCTGTGGAATATTTTGTCGTTTTTCCCAGAGTATGGTTTGCTCAAATCGATTTTTAAAGAACGACCTGATTTACTACACAAAAAAGTACAAGCCAAAGAAATGATCCAGCCATTTTTTTCTAAACTAACAAAAGGCTGGCGAACTTTTTTCAGAGAACCTGTCGCTTTAGCTGTGCTGGCCTATGCCTTGTTATGGCTTTCTGTTTTAAGTCCCCACGGCGTGCTCTTAACGGCCTTTTTAAAAGATGGATGGATGATGCCTGAATGGCTCATCGGAAGTTTTAGAGGCGCAGGCGCAGTTTTTGGCCTAGCAGCCACAGTGTTGTTTCCGATTGCAGTCCGCAAATGGAAACTTAAAAAAGCAAGTCTCTTCTTTTTAGGTTTTCAAGGACTGACATTAATTATTGGATATCTTCTTTTTTTGCGCGGGGATCAGTTTGGCCAATTAGGTTTTTTGACTCTTATTCTTTTCTCGCGAATCGGTCTTTATGGTTTTAGTTTAGGTGAGATGCAAATTCGCCAAGTTGGAATTCAAGAAAATGTGAGGGGCGAAGTAAACGGCTTTGCTAATGCTTTAACGAGTATTGCAACTTTAGGTCTTTTTGCTTCTGGAGTGATTCTGCCCACAACTGAAGATTTCCGGTTTCTTGTTTTAGCTTCGGTTGTTTTTGTTGTGATTGGGTTTCTAGTTTTCTCAATTTGGGTCAAAAAGCAAAAGAGCATGTAGAGCCTCTGCTGAACTATGTCATACGGAAAATGTGATTTTAACCATTGACCTTCCAACTATTGGAAGGTCTAGGATGTCTGTACAAGAGGTGCTCTAATGGAATCACATAGCCACAGTCATAGTCCCAGTCACGGCCACCAGCATGGGCCTAATTGTAAACACGATCACTCTACAAACATGGTGAAAGATCCAGTTTGCGGCATGACGATCGATTCAAAAACAGCCAAGGGTGGCAGTGCAGTCTATAAAGGTAGTACTTACTATTTTTGTAATCCAAAATGTAAAACTAAATTTGAGGCGGAACCTTTAAAATATTTATCTCCGCAACCTGCCGCCAAAGTTCAGTCTAAAGATGTTGAATACACTTGCCCGATGCATCCTGAAATTAAGCAAATGGGGCCGGGGAGCTGTCCTATCTGTGGAATGGCGCTAGAGCCAGTTACAATTTCGCTCGATCAAGAAGAAGATAATCATGAATATCTGATGATGCGAAATAAGTTTGTGTTCAGCACGGCGCTCAGCATTCCATTGTTAATTTTAACAATGGGTGGTCGGCATTTAATAACAAATGAATCCGTGCATCAGTTTTTACCCTGGATAGAATTAGTATTAGCCACGCCAGTTGTACTTTGGGGTGGTTGGCCTTTCTTTGTTCGCTTTTGGGAATCGTTGAAAAATCGCAATTTAAATATGTTCACATTGATTGGCTTAGGGGTTGGAGTTGCCTACATTTATAGTTTAACTGCTGTTTTATTTCCGCAAATATTTCCGACATCATTTCAAGATCCGATGACGGGTCAAGTGGGCCTTTATTTTGAGGCAGCTTCAGTCATTGTGGCACTCGTCTTACTGGGGCAAGTATTAGAACTCAAAGCCCGGGGACAAACTAGTGCTGCGATAAAATCTTTATTGGGACTGGCTCCAAAAACGGCAAGAAGAATTAATCCTGATGGTAGTGAAGTTGATATGCCTGTTGAAGATATTCATGTCGGCAATCAATTTAGAGTTCGCCCTGGGGAAAAAATACCTGTCGATGGAAAAGTTATTTCAGGACAATCTTCAGTAGATGAATCAATGGTTTCAGGCGAACCCATTCCCGTTGAAAAATTAGCAGGCGCAAAAGTTATTGGCGCGACCATTAATGGAACTGGCTCGCTTGTAATTGAAGCTGAAAAAGTGGGGAAAGACACATTACTTTCGCAAATCGTGCAGATGGTGGCGGAAGCCCAGCGCTCACGCGCTCCGATTCAAAAGCTCGTTGATCAAGTGTCAGGTTATTTTGTGCCGGCTGTTATTTTAGTAGCACTTGTAGCATTCGGTGTGTGGTCCATTTGGGGGCCCGATCCAAAGCTTGCTCATGGAATTATTAATGCGGTGGCAGTTTTGATTATTGCGTGTCCCTGTGCTTTAGGCCTTGCGACACCGATGTCGATTATGGTGGCGACAGGTCGAGGAGCCTCCATGGGAGTTCTATTTAAAAATGCTGAAGCCATCGAGATGATGAGAAAAGTCGACACAATAGTTGTTGATAAGACGGGAACACTTACTTTGGGAAAACCAAAGCTTGTAACCGTAAAACCTTTTGGTGAGATCTCAGAGAAAGAATTTCTATCACTCTCTGCAAGCTTAGAAAAAGCAAGTGAGCATCCTCTAGCACACGCTATTGTTATCGGAGCAAGTGAGCGGGGGATTAGTCTAAGTGATGCCAAAAACTTTAACTCGATCACCGGAAAAGGGGCACAAGCCCAAGTCAATGGTCGCCAAGTCGCGATTGGGAATAAAGCACTCTTAGAAGAACTTTCAATTGCTCTTGGTAATTCTGAATCCGAAGCCAATCGCTTAAGAGAAGACGGACAGACAATCATGTACGTCGCAATTAATGGTAAGCTTGCAGGCATGCTCGGTGTGATGGACCCCATCAAAGAGACATCAATTCCTGCTATTCAAGCACTCCGGAAAGCGGGAATAAAAGTCATCATGATGACGGGTGATAATGAAAAGACGGCGCAAGCGGTTGCAAAAAAAGTCGGGCTTGACGGTTATTTCGCAGATGTACTTCCA
>JANPPO010000182.1:0-4879 GCA_031428555.1 Bdellovibrionales bacterium
AACCGCGTTGGCGGTGGAGTATTAAGACCTGATTCCATTCTTGCGATGGATCCAGGAAATGTTGTTAGCCGAATCGAAGGATATCCGACGAAGGAACCTGCATTTGGTTTGGATGCCATCTGGATTGCTCCAAGTCGAAAAGAAGATGCAGAAATGTCTGGTTATACTGTTGTTGATTTGCCAACTGTTATGGCGACTCACTTAACTGAAATTGTTAGAACTCATGCGCATGAATTACTTGGTCGACAAGAAGTGGCTCAGCTGGTTGAAAACTTTAAGAAAACTCATCCGAAAGTGGTTGAAGAACTTATTCCAGACATGTTGTCACTTGGATCTGTTGTGCGCGTTCTTCAAAACTTGTTGAAAGAACATATTTCTATCCGTGATATCTTAACGATCTTTGAAACTTTGGCCGACGAAGGAAGTAAGACAAAAGATGTTGATGTGCTAACTGAAGCTGTCAGAAAAGCGATGTCTCGTTCTATTACTGCTAAGTACTCTAGTGATGGACAGATTCCAGTCATGACCTTATCGGCGAATGTGGAAGAACTTGTGTCTAACTCGTTACTTCAGACAGAGCAGGGTATTCAACTTGTGATGGACCCAAATACGGCTCATCACTTGATCAATGAAGTTGCGAATGCAGTTGAAGGACATCCGGAAATTGCAGGCCAACCAATCTTGTTAACTAGTCCGACTGCTCGAAGACATTTAGCAAAATTGATTACGCGATTTATTCCTCAGTTAATTGTTCTATCTCATAGTGAATTAGCATCGACCGCGAATGTGAAATCGGTGGCTACCGTGGAGTTAAAGTATGCAGGTTAAGAAGTTCGAAGCAAAAACAATGAAAGAAGCCTTAGAGCTGGTGAAAAAGGAATTAGGCCCCGAGGCCGTAATTCTTTCAGCTCGCGATAATAAGCGTGGTTTCGGACTTGCTGGTGAAGGTAGCGTGGAAATCACGGCTGCTGTATCAGAGCTTACTTTACGTAAAAAGCATTTTACTGAATCTAGAATGCCTGAAAAAGATAAAAACAGATTTCAAGCTTCTCCGGCTCGTCAGCAAAAGGAATTAATTGAAAAAGTAGTGCAGAAGCAAATTGAAAGGTCACGTCCTGTTGAAAAGACACAGCCGCGTCCTGTAACAGCCCAACGATATATCGATATCGAGCCCACGATTCAGAATCAAAACTATGCGCACACTTCTAATCATTCTCTGTCACAGAATCAGTCGCAACAGATCTCATTACAAAATGTGCAGCAAGTTATGCGGCAGGAATCTCCGAATCAAACCTCTTCGGACATTATGAATTTGCAGTCTGAAATTCAAGCGTTGAAATCAATGCTGACTCAGTTCCAGTCGATGCCGCAAAATATTCAGGAATCTCAATTTTCGACTCCAGAGTTACGAAGTATTTACGAAAGACTTTGTGATGAAGAAATGAATCCACTTGATGCACAGTCATTGGTGCAAAAAGCGCAAGCAGGTTTGCCGGCTTCGCGGCAGCGCGATCGCAACATGATCGAAGGCTGGATTGCTCGATCAATCATGGATCAAAGTTTACTTTCAGACTCTGGAATGGATAAAAAAATCCATGTATTTTGGGGCCCTCCTGGAGTTGGCAAAACAACAACTCTTGTTAAGATGGCCGCACAATGGATGAAAAATCATAATAAAAAAATTGCGCTCGTTACTATGGATACATTAAAAGTTGGAGCAACCGATCAATTAAGAATCTGTGCTCAAATTTTGAATGCGCCATTTGCAGTTTTGCGGTCTACGACCGATTGGAACGAAATTTTACGTTATTTAGACAGCGTCGATCATATTTTTGTTGATACTCCGGGGCCGGCGATTCAATTGCGTCGCGATGCGGATTATTGCCAAGCTATTTTAGGACAAAAGAATTCAAACCATCGTCATCACTTAGTACTTTCTGCGACTTATCCAAAGCAGATGTTACAAGATCTAATCAACCGCGCAGATATTTTTGCTTGTGATGATTTAATCGTAACTCACTTGGACGAGTGTCAGCACTTCGGAGCTATTTACAGCCTTATGCTGGAAATGGCGTTACCTCTTCACAGCTTCGGACTCGGCACAAAAATGCCAGACGACTTTGAGGTTGCAACTCGGGAACGTGTTCTCGATCTGATTTTTCATATTACGAAAAGTACTAACCGTGAAGAGTTCATTTCAAATAGATAAGAGGGGATAGAATGTTGCAGCAAAAAATGACTCGAACCATCAGCCTGACTTCAGGAAAAGGCGGAGTTGGAAAAACCACTCTCACATGTAATCTTGCGCTCACGTTAGCACAATCTGGTCATAAAGTTTTAATCTTTGACGGCGATTTAGGAATGGCAAATGTCGACATCTTCTTTGGTATGAAAGCCAAAGGTAGTCTTCATGAAGTTGTAAAAGGCGAAAAATCAATTCAGGAAATTTTGACTGAGCTTTACCCGAATATTTACCTGATTTCCGGTGGGTCTGGGGTGGTCGAGTATAACTCGATGTCTTCTCTTGAAAAGAAGGTCCTGGTTGATTCACTATCTCAACTTCCAATGCGCTTTGACTATGTTTTAGTTGATACCGCTCCCGGTATCGCTGACCACGTTCTTTATCTGAACTCTGCTTCAGATGACATCAATGTGATCTTAACTCCGGATCCATCTTCGCTTGCGGATTCGTATGCGTTAATTAAAATTTTGCATCAGAAATTCAAGCGCAATAAATTTTCCATCATCTGCAATCAGGTCCGGGACGAAGAAGAGGGTAGACAGCTCTTCATCCGCTTCCAAGATGTGTGTGATCGCTTCTTGATGGTTCGTCTTGATTTCACCGGCGCAGTTCCTTTCGACACGACCGTCAAGCGCTCGAATCAAAATCAAAAACTGTTCATGCGCCAAGAGACCGCAACGACCAGTACCAAGGCTTTGCGGGCTTTAAGTCTCCAGTTAATGAATGAAACGTCTCGAACCGAAACACATCATGGTCTTCAGATGTTTTGGGAACAGGTCGTTGGCACAGCTTAAATAATCAGGACTTCCTAGTCAGGATGACAGGAACATAAACTGAAATGGTGAGAAATTTGAGTACACAGGGAAGTGATATGTCGAAACAGTCCGCTTTACTAAAAAAGTACAAAGAGGATCCTCGGAAACTCAGCTCGAAACAAAAAGACGAGTTGATCACCGAGTATGCTCCTTTGATTAAATACATCGCGCAAAAAATTGCGGTCAGACTTCCTTCCAACATCGAGTTAGATGACTTAATCTCAGCAGGTGTTATTGGATTGATGGATGCGATCGAAAAGTACGATCAATCACGCGACAACAAGTTTAAAACCTATGCAGAGTTCCGCGTTCGCGGTGCCATCCTTGATGAATTAAGATCTCAAGACTGGGTTCCAAGATCAATCCGCGATAAAGCCAAGATCCTTGATAAAACGATGGTGAACTTAGAACAAGAATTAGGTCGCGCACCAACTGACGAAGAAGTGGCAGCAGCGCTAAAATGTACAATGGATGAGTTCCACGAACTCGTTCACCAAGTAAGACCGGTATCACTTTTATCAATCGACGATCAGCAAACTTTTGATAACAGCGATAAGCGCTCGATCATGAATTTGTTAGAAGGCTCAAAGTCTTTTAATCCATTGAATCAGCTCAACGTAAAAGTTGTAAAAGACATCGTAGCAAAAGCAATCGAAGAACTCCCAGAGCGCCAGCGCTTAGTTCTGTCGTTGTACTACTTCGAAGACCTAAACCTGAAAGAAATCGGCCAAGTCTTGCGAGTAACTGAGTCACGCGTTTCTCAGCTGCATGCACAAGCGGTGCAACGTCTGCGAGCGAAGTTGCAAGTAAGCCTAGGCAACGCAGAAGTAGAGATGTCCTAAAAGGTGTAAAAGGTGACAGTCCACTTTGCTTGGCGGCCGGCCAGGCTCGATGGAGCGTTATAAAAGCCAGCTTACAACAGCTGGCTTTTTTTATTAGCCATTAGTCCAGTTATTATCTGTTTAAAATCTCTTCGATTTTTCCGATATATCCAACAGTGAAACTCTTTCTCGTCCTTCTAAGTCTATTCCTTTCAATGCCTTGGGCTGCTTATGGCGCGGGTTATGTATCTCCACGTGAATGCGCAATGAAAATTCAAAAAGACCGCGCGCAAATTGAATTGGTAACTACGGCTTGCGTGGGAATTCGAGATTCGAAAACATGTCAGGATTTTTATAAAACTCTCGATGCTGAAGATGAAAAAAAGAAACTGACGTGCTCAAGTAAAGAAATTGTCGCAAATGTTAACGGAAGTTATCTAGGTGATGCAGCTCTCATTTGCGCCGCTGGGATTATTGTTGATCCGGTCGTAGCTTTAGGAACCGGAATCGGTGAGGGAATAGCAAAAATTGAAATTGCATGGGAAAAAGCCAGTGAATGCAACAAATCAATGGATCAAAAGATGGCACTTATATTGGCCTACAATATGGATGTGCCCAAGCTTCTAAAATACGATATGCCTGATAAAGAAAAATTAGATAAGCTCACGTGCAATATGATCAATGGCTCTCTTCAAATGCACAAAAGAAATAGCAATAAAAAGTATTTTAATAAACTTAGAGCTCACTATGTGTCTTCAACTGGGAAAAATTCCCTTAACGAAGATGAAATTGAGCTCATGGAATATAATAAAAAGTTAGTAGATGATCTTTCAGGTAAGCGCCAGGGTAATATTTCAAAAATGGTAGAAGAAATGGTTAAAGACCTTAATCTTTCATTGGAATGTTACAATCCTGCTCAAGCATTAGCAATTCGATGTGAAATTGCGGCGACGATTGCATCTGTTGCGATTCCATCTCTATTTGCTATCAAAGCTGCTCGG
>JANPPO010000183.1:0-3283 GCA_031428555.1 Bdellovibrionales bacterium
TACCAATAATCGATATAGGCAGGCCCCAGTTCCCACACGTGGGCAATCATCATATTAACTGCTTCCGCATTCACGTTGAGCTCATACTCCCATAGATCGCGAGCTTCGGCATGTCCGTATTCCCGAACTTTGTAATAATAGGGAACGCTTGTAAATTTACCGGGAAAAAATCCAAACAAACCTTGAATAGCATAAAATAAAGCGTTCCCAGTATCAGCCTCAGCTGCGTAGTTCAGTCCATAATCTAAAAGTTCATGGCGTTTACCATCAACTGCTGGAGCTTTATTAATCCGAATAAAGGTGTGACCAAAAGCTGATGAGGGATTGTTCAAATAGAAACTTGAAAAAACCAATGAAACGGAACTTCCCTGCAAAGCTTTTAAATACTTTTCGAATCGGGGACAGGGGCGGTCGGGGAAGTTCGTCAACTCGGGAGCTAAATGCATTTTGATAAACTGATATCGGGCTGGATAACTACATTGTGGAATCTTTTCTTCAGGACCCATCGGAGCCTGCCACATCGCTTCGATGTTAGCTCTAAGCTCCGCATGCAAATCGGTTGAGCCATTTGGTGAAAGAAAAAAACGACTAGAATCAATTTGACTGTAAGTCTTAAGCCCAAACATCTGAGGTTCGAAATGCAAAAGTTTTTGCCACTGTCGCTGCTGACTTAAGTTTTTTGATTCTGCTATTTGCAAAGCCAGCCCAAGATTGGGTTCTGATTTTTGAGCCCAAGTGTTTAAAGAAATGCCAAGGATCATGAACAGGATAAAAGAAAAAGGAAATTGATATCGCATGGGATCCGAATCTAGTCGCAAACATAAAAAAAGACACCACAGTTGCGCTGCGGTGTCTTTTTTAAATCTTATTATTTATAAAATAAATTTAAAGATTAAAGGCAAACTGAACGAGCGCCAGCTTCGATTGAAGTTGGGTTCATGCCAGATTGAACGAAAATCTTGTTATAGTTTGCTTTCATTGCTGGAGCAAACTGGTTCATAGAGCAACCCATTAACTGAGCCAAGCTAGCTAAAGTTTCGCCTTCGCCACGAGCAGCTTCAGTTGCAAGAGCAGCTTTGTTCACTTCGATAAAAGCTGGAACTTGCTTGTTCTGAGCCATAGCTCCGTCTTCCACGCAACCAGAAGTTCCAGAAAGAATTCCGAAAATCTGAGTGTAAGAAGATCCGTTAGTCGTAGAAGATAGAACTTGGTTACCATCTTTACCGAAAATCTGGTGACCAAGACCGCAACCAGCATCACCGTAAGGTTTTGCAAGTACTAAGCTAGAGAAAAAAGTCAAAAGTGCAATAATTGTTAATTTCATATTCATTTACTCCGTTTTAAAAAAAATTAGATGTTACAAGATTTATACGCAACAGCTTCGATCTGCTGTGCAGATGCTCCACCTTTTGGGAAAGCTTGTTGGTAGTTTGATTTCATAGATTGCGCGAAATTATTATTCTGGCACTCTAATATCTGAGACAAAGCTTGAACAGTTTCGCCTTGACCGCGAGCCATATCGTTTTCGATTGCAACTTGGTTTAACTGAATAAACTGCTCAGTTTGAGCTGATTTTCCAGATTCGCCGCAATTTAAGCTTCCAGAAGAAATACCAAAAGTTTGGTTTCCTGAAGCTCCGTTTGTAGTTGCCGCGAATACCTGGATGTAACCTGGCTTATCACCGAAAACAACTGAACCTAATCCGCAACCAGCCATGCCGTAACCTTGGCCTGATGCTGAATCGATCAAAGGTTTCTTACCTTGTGCTTGTGCCTGGTTAACTGCAACGAGTGCACATACCACGAAAAGCGCTTTTAACATTTTCATAACTCTCCCTTATACTATCTTGTACTGTTTATTATGATTTTTGAGATCCATCTCAAAAAATTAATCATTACGAAAATTGTGTGGGTTCTGCATTTTAAAAGCAATTATTCTTCACAGATCGCTGTGACTTGATGCATTTACGTTGCTTAAGTTTTGGGCACTCCCGTGGTCTCTTAGTGCTTAATAAAATGGACAACCTCGGAAGATTAGTTGCTAGACTTGAAACAAGATCTATTGGTCTTGCCCTTTAAGGAGTCTGTATGAAAATCGCTTTTTTTGACTCTCATACTTTTGAAAAGAATGTTTTTCTCAAAGAAAATGAAAATGCTCAGCATGATATTTTTTTCTTCGAGCCTCGACTGACCGAACAAACCGCAAATCTTGCAAAGGGATTCGATTGTATCTGCGCCTTTGTTAATGATCGTCTGGATTCAAAAACGATTGAAATTTTGGCAGCGAATGGAGCAAAGCTTATCGCGTTGAGGTCTGCCGGATTTAATCACGTCGATTTAGAAGCCGCTCAGAGATCAAAAATTAGAATTGTTCGGGTGCCTGAGTATTCCCCCCATTCAGTAGCCGAGCATGCAGTGGCACTAATCATGTCTCTCAATAGAAAAATTCACCGTGCCTACAACCGGGTTCGAGAGGGAAACTTTTCCTTAGAAGGCCTGGTTGGCTTCGATTTAAATCAGAAAAAGATAGGAATTGTGGGAACGGGGAAAATTGGAACTGTCATGGCTCAAATTATGAGAGGCTTCGGTTGTCAGGTTTTGGCCTGGGACAAAGTGCAGAATGCAGAATTACTGAAGCTTGGAATTTCCTATGTCGAACTTAATGAATTACTTAAAAATTCGGATGTTATTTCACTGCATGTCCCGCTCAACCCAGAAACTCGCCATTTGATAAATGAACGATCTCTGTCCCTTACAAAAAAAGGCGTTATGCTGGTTAACACCGGACGCGGAGCCTTAATCGAAACTCGGGCGCTGATTCAGGCCCTTAAATCAGGACATATTGGATCAGCAGGGCTCGATGTCTATGAAGAAGAAGAAGGAATATTTTTTCAGAATTTATCTGACCAAATTTTGCAAGATGATCAGTTGGCCCGACTTCTTACTTTTCCGAATGTACTTATGACTTCCCATCAAGCATTTTTAACGAATGAAGCTTTGGGTCAAATTGCTCGGACAACGCTTCAAAATGTTTCTGACTTCGAAACAGGGAAGAAGCTCGCAAATGAAGTAAGCATGGAAAAACATTTCAGATAAACATTTAGAAAAGTGAGTTGGAATTTGAATCAAGAAAAAGCTGAAAACCAAAGATACAATCAAGTCGGGGGTAAGCACCTAATCGAAGTTCGAATTAAAAACCCTCTTCAGTTGTTTGACTCAAGAGATCCCGCGCCCTTTCGAGAAAGAGATCTCGATGAAGATTTCGTAGAATACATCACAACTTC
>JANPPO010000184.1:0-5610 GCA_031428555.1 Bdellovibrionales bacterium
GGCAAAGCGCTTGTTTTCCCTTTGCGCTCAAGATTCTTGGATTTCAAATATTCTTACTTAAAAAATAAAAATTTAGAAATTGAAATTCCAGTCGGCTATCCGGAAGAATTCAAACTTCTTTTTTGGTCAGTTTTTGAAAAAGCTTGTCAGATGAAAAACCTTTCAGCTCAACAGTTTCAAGGCTTGATTCAGATGAAAGCCAATATTCCGGTGGGTTCGGGCTTAGGCGCAAGTGCTTCATTATGTGTAGCGCTTGCAAGATGGTTTGAATCACTTCAAATTTTAGAAAATGCCGAGACGTTTCAATTCGCAAAAACTTTGGAAGATGTGTTTCATGGCGAATCAAGTGGAGTCGACGTCGCCGTTGTTCTTTCAGAAAAGGGCTTACTTTTTCAACGACAGGGATCTTCAACGACTTTCGAAAGTAAATGGCAACCGAACTGGTTTTTAAGTCATTGTGGGCATCGGGGAATTACAAAAGAATGTGTTCAAAAAGTCCAAAGTTGGGGCGTAGAAAATCCTATCGAGCTCGAGAGAGTCGATCAGCAAATGAAAACTTCAGTTGAGCTTTGTGTAGAGGCTTTGACTGGTAACGAAGTCCAAGGAAAGCCGCAATTGATTGAAGCACTAAATAAAGCTCAGGATTGTTTTAATCAATGGGGACTTGTTAATTCAGCTTTAGCTCAACATATGAAAACATTGAAATCAGCTGGGGCATTGGCTTTAAAACCAACAGGTTCAGGCCTTGGTGGCTATGTGTTGTCTCTTTGGAAGGATGCTCCGGAGGTCTCAGGTATCGAATTTTTGGAAGCAACTGTTTACAAAGACTAAGGCAAAGCAGTCACTTGTTTAACTAGGCACGTGCCGGAACTAGCATTGTTCAGAGTTAAAACATTATAAGGAACTCTTTGCTGAACTTGTGGAAACTTAGGTGTATTCACAATGACATTGTAATTGAAAACGCCAGCTTGTCTTGACTGTGTATTCAAAACTTCAGCCTTTAAATATTTCATCTCGATATTGGAATTTACTGACCACATAAACCTTGCCGCGGTCATAACTTTATCATGACAAGACGGTTGGGCGCTGAATGCTGGGTTGGAAAACAAACTGAGAAGGCTTAATAAAACTGTAGCAATTTTCATTTGAATTCTTCCTTGGTAGTTAGAGTTAATTTTATCTATATCAGATAATGCCTGTTTTCGCTTCTCTCAAGATAGAAAGATGATTTTTTACAACTTCCAAGCATAAAGCATAAGGCTAGCCGCTACAGTTGCATTAAGAGATTCAACATCTTGGGTTTGGATTGAGACAAACTGTGAATGCTCAAAGCCAGCCAGTCCTTTTCCTTCTTCGCCCACTATGATTCGAGCGCTTTCGGGTCGTTTAATTTTGCTTAAATCCTGACCCTTTGAATCGAGTGCCCAGGAAGTTGGTAAATCCCAAGCTTTAAGCTGACCAGCTTTGTATAGGTTAGCTTTTAAGACTGCTCCGGCTGAAGCTTTAATACATTGTGGATGATAGGGATGGGCACTTTCTTCTGTGAGATGAATTTTGCTAACACCAAATGCAACGCACGACCTGATCAGGGCCCCCAGATTTTTCGGATCGCCAAGTGGAGCGACAACTTCTAATCCTTCGATTTTATCTTGGGGGTTTGAAGTTTCCAATTCTGGTAGTTGAACAACTAAAATATTAAATCTTGTTCCAATTACATCGAGTTCATTGAAAAGAACTTTATCGAGTTCAAAAACATTCTTTTTTACCTGAAGAGGGAAAAGCTCTTTTCTGATGAGTTCGCAGGAAATTTCGAGGTCAGAATTTTCAAGAAATTCTTTAACAATTTTTTCGCCACTTAAGAGAAAAAGATTTTCATTCTTAATTCCTTTAGCGTTGAGAAGGCTTCTCCAAGTTTGAAATTTGGCATTGCCGCTTGAAGAGATGACGTCGATTTTTTGGCTCATTTTAGGGCTTTCTTTATTTCAGCAGTTTTTTGCGGAACATCTTCAACGTCGTGATCAAGGGGAATCATCTTCATCTTTTCGAAAACCAGAAGACGGCGTTTGTACGGAGTTTTAGGAATTTCGTAATGATGATCTTCGATGAGTTTATAATACTCTTTCCATTTATCAGCCATTTCTAACTCGGGACCGACGTTAGGCCCTTTCATCAGATAGACTTTGCCACCGACTTCTAAGCACTGGGAAACGTTTCTTAAAGTATTCGAAGCGTCTTCTACAGCGCGAGTGATTATTCCCTGAAGTGGGTATTCAAATTCTTCATCGATGTTTCGCCCGATGATATCAAGATTTTTGAGATCCAACTGCTCGCGAACCTTTTTAAGAAAGTTCACGCGCTTCTGAACACCTTCGGCCAAAATAATTTTTTCATTTGGGAAAAAGAATTTTAACGGAACACCAGGAAAGCCGGGGCCGGTTCCCATGTCCATCAACGGAAACTGAAGTTTTGTGAGGCGTGTAACTAAAACGCTATCAAGAAAATGTTTAAGCCCGACATCTTTAACTGTCATGAGGCGAGTGAAGTTGTGATGTTCTTGTTCTTTCATGAGGATCTCATAAAATCGAGCCATCATGCCCCGTTGTTCGTGCGTGATAAAATTAGCATCGTGATTACGGAAGAGATCATAAAGACGATCATTTGCTTCTTGAACACTATGTATAGCAGCAGGTCTTCGATGCAGCCCGCGATGAGGTCTGCGGGGACCAGAAGGCGAAGATGAACTTCTGCCTAAAGATTTAGCTCCAGAGTTCCCAACGGATTTAATACCCGATTTAACATTACCTGGTTTGAAAAGAGCAGTTGCTTGAGTTTTTTCACCACTTCTTGAATCGTTCCGATTTTCCTGTCGGGATTCTTGGCGAGCTTTATAAGGACTGTAATTTGATTTGTTTTTGTGGGCCATCTAGGTGTCGTGATAGCACAACTCGTCAAGAGCTTCAAATACTGTTAACTTCTGAGGATTTAGGCCATATTAAAAAACTATGGTAAACCAGGCAGCGAACCAATTAGACCAACTTAAAAATCAGGCACAAGCGGCTTTTGAAAAAGCTCAAAACCTCCAGGATCTATACAATGCAAAGGTACAGTTTCTAGGTAAAACCGGCACCATCACGGATGTGATGAAAGCGATGGCGACTCTTCCAAAAGAAGAAAAGCCACAGTTTGGTAAAAAGGTAAATGAGGTGAAAGAGTTTCTCGAAAAACTCTACGCTGAACTCGATGGCCAACTTAAGAACAAAGAAATTCAGAGTAAAATGGATAACGAAAAATTAGATTTATCGTTACCGGGCTCTGGTTCGCTTTTGGGCTCGCTTCATCCAGTACAAAAAGTGACTGATGAAATCGTGCAGATTATGGCGCGGCTGGGGTATTCGCTTCGCACGGGGCCACTCATAGAAAAAGACTATTATAATTTCGAAGCGTTGAATATTCCACAAGATCATCCTGCGCGGGATATGCAAGATACATTTTTCGTTGATAAGACGCATGTCTTAAGAACGCATACTTCACCGATTCAGATTCATTCTTTAGAAAGTGAAAAGTTGCCACTTCGAATTATTGGAACCGGTGGTGTCTTTCGTTGCGATAGCGACATTTCGCATTTACCGCACTTTCATCAGATTGAAGCTTTGTGTGTGGATGAAAAAATCTCGATGGCGGATTTGAAAGGTACAATTTCTTTTTTCGTGCGTGAATTTTTTGGACCCGGTTTAAAAACTAGATTTCGTCCCAGCTTTTTTCCATTCACAGAGCCTTCTGCAGAAGTGGATTGTTCATGCCCAGTTTGCAAAGGGAATGGCTGTGCACTTTGTAAGAACTCTGGTTGGATTGAAATCGGAGGCTCGGGCTTAGTTAATCCCAAAGTTTTCGAAAATGCTAAAATTGAATATCCAAAATGGCAGGGTTTTGCTTTTGGATTCGGTATCGAAAGAATGGCAATTATTAAATATGGAATCGAAGACATCAGATTACTTCCTGAAAATGATCTTCGTTTCTTAAGGCAGTTTTCATGAAACTATCATTACGTTGGATCCAAGAATTCGTTGATATCGAAGATTACATGAACAAACCGGAAGAATTGGCCGAGATCTTAACTCGCGCAGGTTTTGAGGTTGAAGCAATCCATGATAATCGAAAACAATATGCCATGGTCGTCGTCGGGCACATTTTGGAAAAAGATAAACATCCAAATGCTGACAAATTAAGTCTGTGCCGAGTTAGCACGGGCCAAAACCAGGTTCATCAAATTATCTGCGGTGCCCAAAATCACAAAACCGGTGACCGAGTAATTGTGGCACTACCTGGTGCTGTATTGCCTGGAAACTTTACGATTAAAAAATCTTCTATTCGCGGAGTTGAATCGGGCGGGATGCTTTGTTCTTATAAAGAGTTAGGTTTAACGGGTGAAAGCGATGGCATCGCCATTTTAACTCCTGATGCGCCGGTTGGAAAATCGTTCGCAGAATTTTGGGGCTTGGATGACGTGATCTTTGAACTCAAAGTGACGCCTAATCGTGCGGACGGCCTCAGTCATTTTGGTTTAGCTCGCGAAATTGCGGCATTATTAAAAAAGAAAATAAAAGATATTACGACTGAACTTAACGGTACAAAATCGAGCAGTAGTGGAAAAGTTAAAGTGAGTGTGAAGGCTCCTGACTTAGCACCGCGATATATGGGCCGACTTATTGAAGGTGTTAGAATTGGTTCAAGCCCTGATTGGCTTCGTCGTAAGATTGAAAGCGTTGGTTTGAAATCGATTAATAACGTCGTTGATATCACGAACTATATTTTGATTGAACTTGGTCAGCCACTTCATGCATTTGATGCTGATAAAATCATGTCAGGAACTTTGATTATCGACCGAGTTCCCGAAGGTGAAAAATTTAAAACTCTTGATGGCACCGAACTTACTTTGAAGAACGAAAATTTAGGTATCAGAGATTCAGAGCGAACTTTGTGTTTAGCCGGTGTTATCGGTGGACTTAATTCTGGAACGAATATTGACTCTCAAAATATTTTTCTTGAAGCGGCTTATTTCACGCCGCAATCAGTGCGTAAGACGGCTCGGACTTATGGAATTGAAACAGATTCCTCTTATCGCTTTGCCCGTGGAATTGATTCCTCGTTTACGGACCGGGCACTAGCCCGCGCTTGTGAAATGATCATAAAATCGGCTGGTGGTAAAGTTGCGGCTGAATATGTCGATATCGATAACCGTATTCCATTGAATCGTAAAATCAAAGTTTCCGCAGAATTGATTTCGGATCGATTGGGCTACCAGGCCACCGTCGAAAATATTAGAGAATTCGCAGAACGCCTTCATTTAAAAGTTGAAAGCGAACAAGAGGGAATTCTCACTCTGATTCCACCTTCGTTTCGGCAGGACCTGTTTAGTGAAATGGATTTCGTTGAAGAATACGCAAGATTGAATGGGTATGAAAACATTCCTGAAACTTTGCCGAAGTTTTCCGAAGCTCCGTCTGAACATGATCCTAAGTATGTGGCTTTGAAAAACTTGTCCCACGTGTTTGCAGGTATGGGATTTTCGCAAGCTATTAACTATGCGTTTTGTTCTCAAGCCAAAGAAAA
>JANPPO010000185.1:0-29199 GCA_031428555.1 Bdellovibrionales bacterium
AAGACTTTTTAAGCGGCCTCAGGAAGAATTGAAAAACATCTTAGCTCAGGTCGGAGTTAAAACTTCCTTCGGCGAAGATCATATTTCAATTGAATCAACTGGTTGGAAAGAAAACAAAATCATTCGACTAGATTTATCTCAATCTAGTCAATTTGCTTCAGGTTTTATCTTAAATTCTTGGCAGCTTCCATTTGAACTGACTCTTCAATTAAGTGATGAACGCGTTTCTGACGGTTATTTAGATATGACTCTGGATCTTGTCAGAACAGCAGGAATGAAATTTAGCTACGAAAAAAATGTGATTACAATTCCTGCCAATCAAGAAATAAACATTCAGTCAATTCAAGTTGAACAAGATATGAGTTCTGCATTTGTTGTTGCAAGCCTGGCGGCTGGGCGTGGACATTGCGAGATCAAAAATTTTCCAATTAATAGCTTGCAACCCGATGTCTACTTTATCGAACTTTTTAAAAAAATGAATGTTCCAATTGAAATGCGTGGCTCTAGCCTATTTGTAGACCGTGTAACTGAAATGAAACCCATTGAAGTTTCGCTTAGACAGGCACCCGATTTATTTCCAGTCCTTTGTGTCTTGTTAACTAAGGCAAAAGGCCAAAGCCGAGTATTTGATACTCCTCAATTAGTATTTAAAGAATCCAATCGATTGGAAAAAACGAGTGAGCTCTTAACTTTTATGAAAGTCGATCATCAGCTTTTGCCAGATGGAATCATCATTAATAGTAATGGTCATCATCATCACGGCTTTTATGAATTTGATCCAGACCAAGATCATCGATTGGCTTTTGCAGGAGCTTTAGCTAGATCATTCGGGTATCGAACTCGAATAAAGAGTCCTACTGTCGTGAATAAAAGTTTTCCTGGTTTTTGGAACCTAATAGGGGGCGGACCTGGATAAAATTGTAATCGTCGGACATCGTGGAACTGGCAAGTCTGCACTTCTCAAAAGATGGAAGAGTTATTCTCCAAATCTGACGTTTGCTGATTTAGATCAGGAGATAGAAAAGTTCGAGGGCAAAACCATTACCCAGATTTTTAATGATAGGGGCGAAGCTCATTTTCGTGGACTCGAGAAAAAAGTCTGGGACAAGTTTTCAGACTATAATGTCGTAGCAGTCGGTGGAGGTTTTAATTTAGATTGGATTCAGTCCGATTGGAAAATCCTCTGGGCTAGACGAGATAGCGACAGCGGAGATCGAATTTTTTTAGATCGGCCCAATTTAGCTGATTACAAAAAAAGATATGAAGAGCGTGAAATTAGATTCCAACAATTTGCTAGGATCATTTACACGATACCCGAAGGACTTTTTGAACCTGACCCACAAGAAAAGGAAATTCTTTTAAACCAATTCGAAGAAGTGGGCGGAACAGTCACCCTGCCCAAGCAACTTTATGCGGATGCTTTAGTTGAAGTCAGAGATGATCTGGAAATGAAAGAGTATGCGACTGAAAATTTACTTTATTCAGTTCGACAGGGCTCAGAATTTCCAAAAGATAAAAAAATCGACTGGGATATTAAAAGACCAATTCCTAGAGGGCTTAAGCCTTATATCATTTCAACTCACGAAAGCGATTTAGCTGTTCTTTTGCCCTTTGAAAATACCGAAACTATTTTGAAATACTGTCCGGTGGTTGAAAGCTGGTCTGATTTGGAAAAAGGTATCAACTGGCAAAAGAAGAGTCCGGAAAAGCATGTGTTTCTTCCGCGATCGATGAATGGTCGCTGGGGCTGGTTCCGTTTGTGGATGAAGGGCAGGCAACCATTAAATTTTTGGCGCGAGGGTGCAGGCTCGGCTGTTGATCAACCGACTTTGTGGCAGTGGCTTAGTCATCCAAAGCAGGCAAATAATTTTGCGGCAGTGTTGGGAGCACCTGTTAAGCACAGTTTTTCGCCGACGTATCATAAGAATTATTTTCTTGAAGCTGGAATTCCTTTTTACGCTATCCACATAGAGGAAAATGAGTGGGAAATCGCAATGCCAATCTTGAATCAATTAGGTTTAGTTGCAGCAGCGGTGACGTCACCACTCAAAATGAAAGCCGGTGAATATGTTAATCAAAGTGCTACGAATACTTTGTGGAAACAAAATAATACTTGGCTAGGAGCGAACACTGACAAAGTTGGTGCACTTGCCTTGCTGCAAGATCATTTAACCAAAAACTGCGCAGTATGGGGCGGTGGTGGAGTTCTAGATGTTCTAAAAAGTATCATGCCTGAAGCTTCTTACTATTCTTCAAGAGAAGGTAAGCCTCGGGCAGAGTCTTCAGAAATTATGAATCCTGAAGTTATCATCTGGGGTGATCCAAATAATTCAATTTCTCGTGTACCTAAAGCCTGGAAACCAAAAACTGTTATTGATCTTAGTTATCATGATAAATCCCCGGCTAGGTTGTATTCACTAGAAGTTGGTGCATCTTATATTTCAGGATTAGAAATGTTCGTTCGGCAAGCAGACGAGCAGCAAAAAATTTGGAAGTAGATTACAGCAATATGAAAAAGACTAAAATCGTTCAAAAATTAAGAGATGCGAAGAATCATAGCTCGACTGCAGCTGCTTTAAGATTTCTTAAACACATAAATGAAGAAGGTCCTAAAATACTGTGGCGGATTGCAACTTTTGGCTCTTCAGCAAAAGATATTCGAGAAGAAATCATTTTACCTCTTGCGGAAATTTTAGAAAATTTAAAAAAAGAAGGCCTTACCTTACAAGAGAAAGAGTTTAATACTTTTAAGCTTATTCTATTCTGGCCAGAACTGATTCTGAAGATCCCAGGATCTTTGAGAAAAGCCGCAGCATCTTTCGGATTAACTGCGGCAACGAAAGCGCCTCAGTTTTATAAGGCTTCAAAAGAAGGAAAGCTTCACCTGGATAAGAATCAGATTCTAGCTTCGATCAAAACAGAACTTGGGCTAGACCGCTTACAAGCTGCACTTTCGCTACATTCAAAGCCATTAAAACGTAAGCGCCGGTGACCTTTCCCGACACCTGATAATTAAATTTTGTTATATTGAGGGTCCTGGTTTTCTACCAAGCCCAAGCAATCAGTCATCGCTATAGAAGTGTTTCATTCTAAGACAAAGCAACCAAGGTTTCGCGATTGCATACTAAAGCAGTAGATCGATACGGACGATAAACTGAATATCTTCAAAGGATATAGTCATGAAGGCCTTTACATTTATAATTCTCGTAAGTTTTCTTTCAGTGAATGCCTATGCTCAGAACAAGGTTCAGGGCCAGTGCTCAGCTTATTGCTTAGATGTTAGAACTCAGGCAAATCCAAGAACTAAACAGCAAGAAAATCTTTTCAACAGATCGCCTTTACTTAAGGCCTCTAGTTTCAAGGGACTGATTTCGAAGTGCCAGTCGAATTTTGGAACTGCCCTTGTATTAGCTTATAAATATAAGAAGGCTTCAAATTCGACCTCGATTTTAACTTCTTATAAGTTTGCAAAAGCAGAGACTGCTTGTAAACGTATCTAGTCACTAATAGCTTCGATAAATCCGTTGCCCGCTACTTTTGAATGTGATTTATAGAACTCATGTCGACAAGTTCAATTGGCCAAAGATTTGTTATTACCTCATTCGGCGAAAGCCACGGCGCTGCCTTAGGTGTCGTGATTGACGGTTGTCCTGCAGGCCTCGAATGGGATGAAAAGATCATCCGAGAAAACCTGAAACGTCGAAGACCCGGCACATCTGCTATCGTATCAGGGCGCCAAGAAGCAGATGAGTATGAAATCTTAAGCGGAGTTTTTGAAAACAAAACTTTAGGCACGCCAATCGCTCTGATAGTTCGCAATCAAGATGCAAAATCAAAAGACTATGATCAAATAAAAAATAATCCGCGTGCTGGCCACGCCGATGATGTTTGGAAAAATAAATTTGGAATTTCCGATCATCGCGGTGGTGGAAGATCTTCAGGCCGTGAAACTGTAACTCGGGTTCTTGCAGGATCTGTTGCACAAATGCTTTGTCAGCGAATGGCTCCGCAAATGAAAGTCTTAGCGAAAGTTATTCAGGTGGGAGCTCATGCGTATTCTCCTGCAGTTGATGAGATGTTAAAGAAAGCTCAGGCAGAGGGCGAAAGTTACGGCGGCGTGATCGAAGTACAAATTCAGAACCCGCTGGCAAATTTAGGACAACCTGTTTTTCATAAATTGAAATCCGATTTCGCAGCAGCGTTTATGTCAATAGGTGCGGTTACAGCAGTTGAAATGGGTGCAGGAATTGATGCTACTATAAAAAAAGGAACTGAATTCCACAAAGACGCCAGCTCTGAGAACTACGGTGGAATTCGCGGTGGAATTTCGACCGGTGAAACAATCAGTTTCAAAGTTCATGTAAAGCCAACTTCTAGCATTTTAGATGTCGCTAAAAAAGGAAGACACGATCCATTTATTGGAACTCGTGCTGTTCCTGTTATTGAAAGTATGGCCTTCTTAGTTTTAGCGGATCATTTGCTTTGGATGAAGACAGATAAAATCTAGCGTTTAAAACCCTGATAAATATAAGCAATACCGAAGCTAACAGATGTGTACTGAGTTGTGGAAAAAGAACCAGACTGATCCATCCACTCTAAAAATTCTTCTCTGCATGGGAATTTTGCAGAAGACTTTTGCAAATATTTATAAGCTTCAGTTTGGCCTGTTACTAAGCCGCCAATGTAAGGCAAAACTTTTTCAGAATAGAAATTATAGAGATCTTTAATCACGGGCGTTTTCATCTGGCCAAATTCAAGAATAACAATTTGTCCGCCAGGCTTAGTTACGCGGGCCATTTCCCGAATCGCTTTTTCAGGATCTTGAACATTGCGAATTCCAAACGAGATACTGACTAAATCAAACTGAGCATCGGGATATGGCAAGTTCATGACATCTGCAGTTTGATACTGAATTTCTAAATTTTCAGCTTTCGCTTTTGCAGGTGCAGTTGAAAGCATTTCTTCAGAAAAGTCCGTTCCAATTACAACTCCAGTTGGTCCCACTGCTTTTTTGAAAGCGATGGCTAAGTCGCCAGTTCCAGTTGCGCAATCTAAGATATGCATTCCTGGTTTAACATTTGATAATTTAACTAATTTTTTTCGCCATTGATGATGAATTCCAACGGATAATACGTCGTTCCCCTTATCATAAGAAGGAGCAACTTTTTTAAACATACTTTTTATGATATCGGGATTTGGTCCTTGGTAGCTCATAATTTTTGTAAAGGCCTTCCAATTACATCTAGAATTTTTTCGAGCTTTCTCATCATGTCGTCAAAAGTTGCGTAGTTTAAAGATTGGCGTCCATCTGACATCGCTATATCTGGATCAGGGTGAACTTCCACAATAACACCATCGGCACCAGCAGCAGCTGAAGCATAAGTTAATTGCGGAACAAATTCGCGCAGACCAATCGCATGAGAAGGGTCTACTAGAACTGGTAGGTTTGTTTTTGCTTTAGCGTAAACAACTGCATTGAGATCAAAAGTGTTACGAGTCGCAGTTTCGAAAGTTCTAATTCCGCGTTCGCACAGAACGATATCTTCGTTACCGCCCATGCGGATGTATTCCGTCGCCTTGATCCATTCATCTATAAACGCAGCAAAACCACGCTTTAAAAGAATTGGTTTCTTAACAAGACCCACTTCTTTCAATAGAGAATAGTTATGCATATTACGAGCGCCGATTTGAAACATATCGACAAAATCAAAAACATCACTAATTTGACGAGGATCCGTAATTTCACTAACTAATAACATTCCAGTTTGTTTTTTGACTTCTTTGATCAGGTCGAAAGCATTTTGCCCTAAACCTTGAAATGCATCCGCAGATGTTCGAAGTTTCCAAATACCTGCGCGCACAAGATTTGCGCCCGATTTTTTAACGGCCATGGAAGTTTCGTAAAAATGATCTTTGCTTTCAATCGAACATGGACCAGCGATAACTGTAAATTCCGGACCACCGATAATAACGTTTCCAACTTTGACAGTTCGAGTTGGATTTTTTGATTTCATCTCATCTGTTTGCATCGAATTTGTTGCATCCATTCTTTGGCCATACTACTTCAGTAGAACCCGACTTATAACAAAGAAAAGGCCTACCTATTGGACAAGCACAGTAACATAAGGACCTTAGATTCCTCAAAGTTTTTAAAAGAGGGAGCCTTCGTTCGCTGGAAGGGGCAATGGATCGTTTTTGTTGGTCCATTTTCACCTTTAGATTTCAATAATTCTTCATTGCTTTCGATAACTTGCATGAACTTCTACTCTGATCAGCTCGGGCAATTTGAAGCTGAAAAGCAGGTTTCAATCAATACAGCATCATGGCAGGAATTTATTAAACCTGAGTCAATCTCTTGTTCTTTTGATTGGAAAGGCCCATCAAAAGATCTTTATTCAAGGTCTTTTGCTCTAGCTCAGGATCAAATTCGCTCTGCAAATTGGAAAAAAACGGTACCAATTGCATTCGACCGAAGTAAAAACACCCTGACTGATGACAAGAAAAAATCAATTTTATTTCAGCTAGCCCAGGCGCCAGACACCTTAGTTCCCTATGGATTTTGGAAAAACGGCGAAGGTATGATTGGAGCAACGCCTGAACTTTTATTTTACCGAAATAAAAATCAATTAGAAACGATGGCGCTTGCAGGGACGGAAAAAAAACAGGGAGCTTGTAGCTTACTGAGTGATGAGAAGAATTTAAAAGAACACGACTTTGTCGTTCAGGAATTATTTGAGAAGCTGGGAAAACTTGGTGTGGTAGAAGCAAGTGGTCCTGAAATCTTAGAGCTACCGACTCTTTATCACTTGCTGACAAAATTTAACGTTAGCTTAAGTGAAGCATGGGATGATCTGAAGGCACTTCAGTATCTACATCCCACTTCTGCACTTGGAATTTCTCCTTATAAAAAATGGAGAGAGCTTGAGAATCTGCCTGAACAAAAAGATCGTAAGTACTTCGGCGCGCCATTTCTAATTCAGATTGGCGTTGAAGAGAGTTTAGCACTTGTCGCTTTAAGACAGATACAATGGAATAAGGAAGAGATTCGAATCGGCGCGGGCGGTGGCGTTGTTCAGCAAAGCCAAGAAGAGTTGGAATGGCTAGAAATTTTAGCTAAGATCGATTCAGTGAAAAAATTAATGGGGATTTCATGACCAATGTTGCTGTTGCGGTAAGAGTTATAAATGAGCTACTCAAAGCAGGAGTAGAAGAATTTTGCCTTTGCGCCGGCGCTAGAAATTCTCCGTTTGTACACGTTCTTGATAAAAATCCGCACATTAAGGTTTTCCATTTTTTTGATGAAAGATCTGCCGCCTTTTTTGCTTTAGGTAGAATTGGAAGTACTCGAAAACCAGTTGCCGTTATTACGACCTCGGGAACAGCCGCAGCAGAAATGTTGCCAGCCGCGGTTGAGGGAACGTATTCATCTTTGCCACTCATTATGGTGACTGCAGATCGACCCAAAAAATATCGCGGATCGGGTGCACCTCAATCAATAGAGCAGATTGGTTTATTTTCTTACTACATCGAAGTCTGTTTTGATATCGACGCCGAAAATACTCATCTATCTTTGAAAGGCCTCAGCTGGAGAAAACCAGTTCACATCAATGTTTGTTTTAGTGAGCCTCTATTAGACGCTGAAGTCCCTAATCTTCCAATTCCAGAAAAAGTTCCTCGAACTAAGTTTCCTGAATCTTTTCCGATGGACATGAAAGATGAGATCGAAAGATTCGTCGAGAATCATAGACCACTTGTGATCTTAAGTACTCTGCCTGAAAAAGTACGACCGGCTGTACTGCAGTTTTTAACAAAATTGAAAGCTCCAATATACGCAGAGGGAATTTCTAATTTAAGAGGGACCGCTGACTTGATGGGATTTACTCTTCAGTCAGGTGAAAAAATCATACCTCAACTTTTTGATTTGAACGCGTGTGACTCTATCATTCGTATCGGTGGAGTTCCAACGGTCCGATTCTGGAGAGACTTAGAAGACGTTCGAAAAGATCTGCCAGTTCTTTCTTTAGGATATAATCACTTTACTGGTTTAAGCCGACCACTATTACACTATTTAGATCTGGATGATTTAGGTCGGATTGAAATTGATCACACGCGAAAATTAGATGAAGAATTTTGGGAACTTGATCGAAAGTGGAATGAAAAACGAATCGAGTTATTTAACAAGTATCCATCAAGCGAACCAGCCTTGATGTACCACCTATCCAAACATTTAAAAGGCACAAGCGTCTATTTAGGGAATAGTCTACCAGTTCGAGAATGGGATCTGGCTGCGGACTATGCTTGTCCGCCTGCCCGGGTAGTTGCAAACCGCGGCGCGAATGGTATTGATGGACAGATCTCAACATTTATCGGCTGGGCAAAGCCTGAAACTGACAACTGGTGCATCATCGGGGACTTAACCGCACTTTATGATATGTCCGCATTGTGGGCAGCTGTGCAAGTTCCTGAGAGCAAAATGAAGATCGTTATCATCAACAACAAAGGTGGAATGATCTTTAAGCGAATGTTTGGAAAAGATATTTACCTCAATCGCCACGGGATCGAGTTCGCAAGCTTTGCAAATCTTTGGAAGTGGGATTATTCACTGTGGAATAAAATCCCAGATTCTTTTAATTTAGGAAGTCGCCACGTCATCGAGATCCAACCGGATGAAATTCAAACTCAAGAATTCTGGAAAGAATGGGATCAACTCAAATAAATCCAGAAACTGTTCTTTTTCTTCATGGTTTTTGGGGTCAGTCGTCTGACTGGAACTTTTTAAAAAATTCTAAATTTTCAAAACCCTATTTGGCATTAGATTACACGAAGGACACACTGCTGGGCCCAGAGCATTTTTTATCAGACTGGGGTCAGAATTTTATTGCTTGGAAGCAAGCATTGTTCGGAAAGCAAAAAATCACGGCAGTAGGTTATTCTCAAGGTGGAAGATTATTACTTCAAGCCTTAGCTGCCTCGCCTGAGGATTTCGAAAGAGTAATCTTAGTCTCAGCTCATCCGGGATTAAAAAACTTCGCAGAAAAAGAAGAACGATTAGTTCACGACCGAAAATGGGCCCAAAAGTTTAGAAATGAAGCTTGGACCAGACTTCAAGAAGAGTGGAATAGTCAGTCCGTCTTTCAAGGAAAGTCTAACGAACAAAAAATAGAAAAAGATTTCGATCGCGAAAACTTAGCACTCTGTTTCGAAAATTGGTCACTTGCACACCAAGCAGATTTTCGTGAACTCATAAATTTCTATTCAGATAAAATAAGTATCGTGCTTGGTGAAGAAGACTCTAAGTACATACAAACGTATAAAGAGTTTCTAAGAAAAATGTCGATCCTTAAAATGGAAAAAGGGGCCGCTCATCGCGTCCCCTTTGATCAACCGAATATGTTGGTTGAAACTTTAAATTCTATTATCGTAAAGAGCTAGTTGCTGAATTGATCCAAGAAGTAAAAGCTGGAACAAGCGTGTAGATTCCGCCTTCAGCACAGTTTTCATCGCCACGGCTAGTAACGCCGACCTGCAATAGTTCACCGAATGAACCTTGAACGAAAGATGGACCGCCTGAATCGCCAGAGCAAATTCCGCGACCATTTTTTTGATTGATCATAAATTCCGATCGTCCAACCATTGGCTCTTCAACAACAACGCGAGTTTCGCGTAGTAAACCGGAGCCTTCACGAATGGTCCCAGAAGCAATACCGTAGCCAGAAGCTACTAAAACTTGCCCTTTCTTAAGGCCAGCAGTGTAAAGCTTTGTGACTTTTACTCCTGCAGGAGCTGCTTTAGCTAATCTAAGAACTGCGATATCGCCAGCATCAACACCACTCACTTTTCCGCCTTGAGAACCGCCCCAAGCAGGGAAAGCTTTTACTGCAGAAACCTGCACAATATTTGGATCATTAGTTAAAGTAGCAAGTTTGCCCGATTTCAATTTAGCGACACCGTCGATAGCGAATACTGCATACATTTTTTTAACGCCATCAATACAATGAGCCGCAGTTAAAACGTGGTACTGGCTGATAAGAGTAGCCGTACATATAGATTGTCCACGATCCGAAATCGCGAAAAGCATGAACACTTGTTTAGAAAGTGCAGAACCAGGCATCACAACTGATCCACCAATAATGCTATCTGAGTCGGCATCAGTGGCCTGTGAAGTACTGTTTTGGTTAGCAGGAGCACATGCTGACATCGCAACTAAAAGAAGTGCCAAGATGGAACTCATTGTGAATTTTTTCATTTATCCCCCTTAAAATTCGACACCATTCTGTTTCGATATCGCTTTAAACCCAGTCCTGTTGGCCGAAGCCCCCGCCAGAACCGTTTTTCAATAAACCACTTGTTGGTGCCAACATACAACCAGTTCATTTTTTTGGAACCAATAAGAAGTGTTTATGGGATAGACATGAAAAAATTACAAGGAAAATTAAAAAGATCTCATTTGATCTGTTGCATCGATCAAAGCCGCCCTGGTTGAGGGTTCCGAAGCTGCGTGGCCCGCATCAGGAATGAGTTTAATCGTCGCCTCTGGCCAAAGCCGGTGGAGATCCCACGCGCTCTTCGCAGGACAAACAACATCGTATCGACCTTGAATAATGACTCCAGGAATTCCTTTTATCTTTGCAATGTTTTCAAGCAAATAATTGTTTGAAGGGAAAAAGGCGTTGTTCATAAAGTAATGACACTCGATTCGAGCAAAAGCTAAAGCCTTTTCTGGCTCTTCGTAAGCTTCGATTGACTCCAGATCTACATATAGACGAGAAGTAGCGGCTTCCCATTGGCTCCAAACTTTTGCAGCTTGGAGGCGAGTTGCCGAATCTTCTGAGGTGAGTCTCTTATAATAGGCCTTCATCATGTCCGCACGCTCATCGGCTGGAATATAATTCCAGTATCTTTCCCAAACATCCGGGAAGATCCAAGAAGCGCCTTGCTGATAAAACCACTTTAATTCTTCAGGCCGACAAAGAAAAATTCCTCTTAATATAAGACCTTTTACGCGGGCAGGGTGAGTAACTGCATACGTCAAAGCCAGAGTTGAGCCCCAGCTACCACCAAAGACAACCCACTTTTCAACTTTTAACAGTTCTCGGATCTTTTCGATGTCACTTACGAGATCCCAAGTTGTGTTTTCACGAAGCTCTGCATTCGGCTTTGAAAGGCCGCAGCCTCGCTGATCAAACAGAATAATTTTGTAGTTCTGTGGATCGAAATATCTTCGGTGATCGGCATCTGTTCCACCGCCGGGGCCCCCATGAAGGAAAACAACAGGAGCGCCTTCTGGGTTTCCAGAAATTTCATAATAGATTTGGTGAATGTCAGAGACTTTTAAATAACCTTTTTGAAAAGGCTCAAGCGGTGGATAAAAATCTTTCATAGAAAAACACTTTCCCAGGATTTCTTTTTAGCGGCTGGAATAAAACTTTTATTAAAAGCTATTCTGTTGATCCGTTTAAATTCTTCAAGATCGAAATCATGATATTTTTGAGCAATGTCATAATCATCAGTTAGCGTTGAGCCGAAAACTCCGGGATCATCCGAATTAAGAGTCAGTAAAACCCCTGCATCTTGAAGTTTTCGTAAAGGATGGCCTTCAAATGTCGGAAACGCTTGAGTTAGCCAGTTACTCAGAGGGCAAACTTCAAGGGGAATGCTTTTAGACTTTAATAAAGCCATCACTGCTGGATGATGAATGCACTGAATGCCGTGACCAATTCGTTCTGCACCTAAAAGTTCGATCGCATCAATCATCCAGTCGCCAGCTTTAGGACTTGGGGTTTCGCCAGAGTGAACAGTTATATGAAGGCCCGCTTTTTTCGCACCCTGAAAAAGCGGAGCGAAAGGTTTCGGATCAAAACCTTCTTCATTGTCTGCTAGATCAACTCCGACATAATCTTTTTTATGGCTAATAAAGAAGCTCATAACTTTTTTAGCTTCGGCGAGTGGTTTATTTCGCTGAATGATTCCGATAAGGCCGACTGCCATACCAAATTTTTTTTCAGCAAAAGTAATTCCCTTCATGAGCGCTTTATGAATTTTTTCGAATGTTAATTTTGGATGTCCTTCAGCAATAAAAGTTGGTGAATAACGAAGCTCCATCATGACAATATTGTCATTATAGGCATCCTCACAAACTTCGTAGGCCAATCGGGTGAGAATTTCCTCCGAATGTAGGACCTTTTGAGCATTCAAGAATTTCTTTAAAACCGACGGCAGATCCTTCATTTTATCATTGATTAAAAATGAGTCTCTAAAGAGTGAGGGCCTTGTTCCTAAGTTCATTCCCATCTTATTTGCGATATCGGTAATTGTACTCCAACGCATTGAGCAGTCCAAATGGCGATGAAGATCAATTTTGGGAAGACTTCTAAGTTGAGGTAAAGTCATTGTCATGACGAGTTTTTAACAGCTATATCCCAATAAGTCTTTATTAACGCAGCGTCACGCCTTGCCGGCCGCTGCTAATGTCCCTGTCCCTTTTATTTATTTCTGATATGGTGGCTGTCATGAATCAGAATTTAGTCGTTCCACAAAAACTCGCTGGTAATCCACAAAATGATCCTCAATTTTCTGTCAATGTGACGGGGCCTAAGGGTGCTCTTAAAGCAGTCGATCCCAGGGCAACACGCGCGCTGATTTCATTAATGGATATGAATGCAGTTCTTGGGGGAGCAGCTTGCCACTTCGGCGGACCTGCTGCACTTGCGGAACTGATGTCTGCACTTTACGCATTAATTTTCGAAGAAGCGACTTCTCAGAAAAAAGAATGGTTTGATTTGTTTCATGTCGTGAATGATGTCGGCCACGCTGAAAATGGCCTTTATGCATTAAAAGCTAATTATAAAATGGCTGGCCTTGATTTAAATGATCTTAAAAAATTTCGTTCTATTGAATCAGGCTTAACTGGACATGGGGAAGTTCATTGCTTCCCTGAAGGTGTCTTTTTAAGCAATGGTCCTTTAGGTTCTGCATTCCCACAATCTCAAGGTGTGGCGATAGCTGAAAAATTAAGCGGCAAAATGCGGACTACCGTTTGTGTTTTAAGTGATGGCGCTGCTATGGAAGGTGAAGCAAAAGAAGCCTTCACTGCTGTTCCAGGCTTAGCATCAAAGGGACAGCTAGGGCCTTACGTTCTAATTATCACTGATAACAACACGAAACTTTCTGGAAGAATTGATCAAGATTCATTTGCGATGGGTCCCACTTTTGATTCTTTAAAAACTTTAGGTTGGGAATATGTTCGTTTGGAAAATGGCCATGATTTAAAGGCTTGTGTTCAAACGATTCATTCCGCTTTTGAAAAAGCTAAAACGAATCCATCAAAGCCTGTCGTGATTCATGCAAAAACCATTAAAGGCTACGGCGTTAAAAAAACAGCCGATAGCTCTTCTGGGGGCCACGGCTTTCCGCTAAAAACAGTTGCTGAACTTCCGGCTTTCCTGACTGAAATTTACCAGGGTGAAAAGTATCCGGAAGTTTTCAACGCGTGGATTGCTGAGCTGACTGAAACAGAAAAAAATATTCCGACAGCAAAGGACTCAGGCGAGAAGATTCAAAAAGGAATTTCTGCAGCCATGATGAAGGCTTTTGAAAAAGGACTTCCTGTTGTATCTGTGACTTCAGATTTAGCGGGCTCGACAGGTGTTGCTGATTTTAGAAAAAAGTATCCCCAAGCTTCTATTGATGTAGGTGTAGCTGAAAGTAATATGGTTAGCACTGCGGCTGGATTATCAAAAGTTGGATATATTCCAGTTGTTGATACCTTTGCACAGTTTGGTGTGACGAAAGGTGCTTTGCCACTGACGATGGCTTCTTTAAGTGAGGCTCCGATTATTTGTGTTTACTCTCATACGGGATTTCAAGACGCTGCAGACGGAGCAAGTCACCAAGCACTTAGCTATGTTGCGATGACGGCAAGTATTCCTCATGTGAAAATTCATGCCCTGACTTGTAGTGAAGAAGCTGAAAGCTTGATGACGCAGGCAATGGAACAGATGGCTGAAAAACGTAAGAAAGGTGAAGCTGCGACTTCACATATTTTCTTCTTAGGCCGGGAAAATTTCCCTAAAACTTATGGTGCTAAAAGCTACAAACTTTTAGAACCTCAAATTGTAAAAGAAAAAAAGACTTTAGACGCGATCGCGATTGTTGCAGCTGGCAGCATGATGCAAGAAGCGATGAAGGCTTGTGATGAACTAGAAAGACTGAACAAAGGTTATATTCTAGTAAATGCGAATTGCTTGAATCACATTGATGTTAGTTTTTATAAAAATCTACTTGGTAAAACGAGTGGTAAGCTTGTGACAGTTGAAGATCATCAAGTCATTGGTGGATTTGGACAAATGCTAGTTCATAATCTTGTAACGGCAGGAATTCCGGTAAAAGCTAAAACCTTAGGCGTAAAAGGCGAGTTCGGCCAAAGCGCTTACAATGCGATCGATTTATATCGAAAACACGGTCTTGATTCTGCTGCCATTTTAAAAGCAGCGATGACTTGGCCTTAGGCTATAACACAGCGCCTACTCACAAGTAAGGAGCTACCTTTCAGGCTTTATCGAGTTCGTTCGCCCAAAAGACAAGTTCTGGGTAGGGCATGTGCTTATCTGCATACGCAAGGCGAAGTGCCTTCAGAACGAAGGGGCTTTGGAGGAATGATTTTTGGCGACGAGCGCCCTTTCTGACGTAAGCTTTGTGATTTTCTAAAGATTTCATAACTTGAAGAGTTCTGTAAAAATCACTGATTTCCAGTTTGAACATTCCCAATTGATTTCGAATGAAATTATCCCAGTTTACATTTGCTTCAATTGCATCAAGATTTAATTCTGTTCCAGGAAATTGGCTTCTTAGAATCGCAAACAAAAATCCTGCAAAAAGTTCCCCTGGTGGTTTATCGGGGTCGACCATCCACTTAAAATCTTGCATGTACTGAATGAAAATATCTCGACGTTCAGTATTTTCTAAAAATTCTGCAAAGAACGGAAGTATCGTTTGAAGGGCGCCAACATCATAAAGTTCGAGGAAGGCTCTGTGAGGTTCTTTTAGTTTTAATATTTTTAAATACTCTTCGCGCTTTCTTGGCAAAGCTGCTTTATGCAAACAATCGTGATTTTTCTGGATAGCTTCGCGAAGTGCGGGCTCAATTTCGAAATGAAGTTTATGTGAAAGACGAACAGCACGAAGTAATCTGATTGGATCTTCTATGAGTCTTGCAGCTGGATCACCAATCATACGGATCGTGCGACCTTCGATATCTGTCATTCCTTTAACGAAATCGACCATCTTATGTTCTAAGGGATCATAGAATAAAGCATTGACGGTGAAATCTCTGCGAACTGCATCTTCTTCACAAGTACCAAAATAGTTATCACCCGTGATCGGATTATTTTCGTTACCTAATTCTTCAGTCGTTGCACTTCTTCGAAAAGTAGCGACTTCGAATTGGTGAATGCCACGCTTAACTAGAACAAGTTTAAATCTTTTGCCAATAACATAGCTGTTCGGAATACAGCGGCGGGCTGCTTCAGGAAGTGCATCTGTTGCAATATCAAAGTCTTTTGGAGGTTCACCCGCTAATAAATCGCGTACACAGCCGCCCACGAGGAAAGCTTGATGGCCTTTCTTTCGAAGGGCAGTCACGATTTTAAGGGCGTAAGGATCGATCCATTCTTCTTTTAACATCATATTATCAACAGCGTTTGTTTCGTCTCTTCAAGTTTGTTAAGTAAGTTTGTTTTGCGCCAGAGCTGAAGTTACTGAAAATTCTGAACAAATTGTAGCACAAAAAGTGTTTCGAAAAAATGAGGCCTTAATTGAACACATTAAAAAGAGCTTTATTCAAATTTAGGTGGTTTTTACCACATTTCATGGCAAGTTAACTGCCATGTCCGCTCTCGAAAATATTAACTATTTAATTTCAGGTAATCCTGCCGGTCGTCGCTGGGTATTTGTACACGGTCTTATGGGATTTTTGAATAATTGGCAGCGTATTACTTCTCAGCTGGCTGAAACGGAATGCTGTCTGACTTATGATCAGCGAGGGCACGGCAAGTCATTTAAACCAGATTCAGGTTATGACCCTGAAGACTACGCTCAAGATTTAAAAGATTTAACTGATGCTCTGGGTTGGGACCGGTTTATCTTAGTCGGCCACTCGATGGGTGGACGGAATGTCCTGGTGTTTGCTTCTCTATTTCCTGAAAAAGTTGAAAAACTGATTATCGAAGATATTGGTCCACATCCGAGCTCGGCGGCAACAGGCTACTACTCCAATCTTTTGAATTCAGTCCCAACCCCGTTTGCAACTCGCGAGGCTGCTAGGGACTTCTTTAAGAATGAATTTCCAGCAAAAGTGAAGACGACAGAGCCTCCAAATGTGTTAGCTTCGTTCTTGTATGCTAACTTGATTGAAAAGGATGGAGCATGGGACTGGAGATTTTCTAAAAATGGAATTTTAGAAACCGTTAAAGCTGGTCATAAAGAGGATCGCTGGCATTTGGTTGAATCACTTAAGGTACCGACCCTCTGGATGAGGGGCGGGGATTCGAAAGAACTCAAAATCGAGACTTTTCAAAAAATCTTAGCTTCAAACCCAATGATTCAAGGTGTCGAGATTGAGGGCGCAGGACACTGGATTCACTCCGAAAAGCCCCTTGAGTTTTCGCAGGCAGTGAAGAATTTCGCTGGGGGCTTTTGACATTTGACGCCCCCGTCTGTACGAATGAAATTGCATGAAATTTTCTGAATTAAATCTGCATCCATTATTAATGAAAGGCATTGAAACTTTAGGGTTTCAAGACGCCACACCCATTCAATCCGAAGCCATTCCACTGGTTTTAAAGGGACTTGATATTTCAGGGCTTGCGCAAACAGGCACCGGAAAGACAGGCGCTTTCGTCATTCCTTTGATGGAAAGAATTCTTCGAACCAAAGAAATGAATGAAGAAGTAAATCCGGAATTAAAGGCTCGCGCATTTGATTCATGGAAAGCTGGAAACTTCGTTTTGATTTTAGTTCCGACTCGCGAACTTGCAGAGCAAGTTTTTGAAAATGTTGAAAAATTTGGTTCACACGCAAACTTAAAAGGTGTCAGCGTTTACGGTGGAACTGGCTACGAAAAGCAAAAAGAAGGCTTTCGTAATAAAGTTGATTTTGTTGTCGCTACACCTGGGCGCTTAATTGATCTTTATAAAGATAATATTTTAGATTTAAAACAAGTGAAGGCTCTAGTATTCGATGAAGCTGATCGTATGTTTGATATGGGCTTTAAAGAAGACATGAAATTCTTGCTTTCAAGAATTCCAAATCAAAGACAATTGATGGTTTTTTCTGCGACGATGAACTTGGATGTGATGACAACCGTTTATCAGTTCGGTTCTGATCCTACTGAAATTAATATTTCGAAGGATTCTGCCCGCGCAGACAATGTGAAAGATGAACTTTTCCACGTTGGCCAGGAAGAAAAGCCTCAGATTTTACTTTCGCTCTTAACTCTTCATAAGCCAAAGCAGGCGATTGTTTTTACAAACTTTAAAAACAATGTTGAAAGAATCGCGCAATTCTTAATTGATAACGGAATTCCTGCGGTCCCTATTTCGAGTTTGCTCAGTCAGACACAGCGAAATAAGGTGATGGAACTTTTTAAAGAAGTCGATAATCAGTACAACGTAATGGTTGCAACGGATGTTGCGGCTCGGGGCCTTGATATAAAAGGCGTTGATATGGTTGTTAACTTTGAATTGCCTCAAGATTGTGAATCTTATGTTCACCGAATTGGTCGAACAGGCCGCGCAGGTCAGATGGGCCAAGCTTTTAGCTTAGTCAGTGACCGTGACGTTGATTCACTTCAACGAGTCGAAGAATACCTTCAGCAAAAAGTGGCTGTGGGATTTTTAGATGATACTCAAATTGTTAAACCTGCGAAGTCATTTCCTGATTATGTAAAATTTAATCAAACTTTTGGATTCTTAAAAGGTGCTGACGGAAAAGATCCTCGGCCAGAAGGTCGCGATGATGGCGGCCGCGGCGAAGGCGGTCCAAGACGCGAACGCCCAAGAGCCGGCGGAAGAAATCAAGGCGAACGAAGACCTCCTCGCGGAGAAGGTCGCCCGGATCAGGGTCGCCCGGATAGTAATCGTCATGATGGTCCACGCGAAGCAAGAAAAGATGGTCCTCGGCACGAAAGTGCTCGTGAGGGACGCAGTGAAGGTGGTCGCCACGAAGGTGGTCGGTCAAGTGGACGACAGGATAATCGCCCTGACTTAAGATTATCTCGTGAAGAAAGAGCGGAAGCCGCAGCTGCAGCGCCGAAATCTGAAAATAGACCGCAATCTCAACATCGTAGACCGCATCAAAAAGATGGGGCTCCGCGAGCGAATGGTTCGGCACATGCAAATGGAAAAGGACAACACGCAGGAGCGCGAAAGCCCCATGCTGCGAACTCTAAAAAACCACAGCATGGAAGTCGTTCAGGAAAACCACATTCTGGCGCGCAGAAAAGCGTTGTTCAAAAAGTGGGATCGTTTTTCAAAAAATTATTTAGCTAATTTGAGTTCTTTAAATAAAGCAGTCATTTTTTTATTTTTAGAATCAACATACTGAGCAGGCGTCTTGCCTGCTTTGTTCTTTTCTTTCAAAGATAAACCTTTTTTAACTAAAAGCTTAACCATCGCTGATTGATCTTGGCGGACAGCTTCAAATACCGGGCTTTCGTCATCTGCGTTTTTAATTTTCAGAAGAGTAGGATCCTTTTTGATTAAAGCAGAAAGAACGGGCTCAGAGCCTAATCTTGTTGCTTCGAAAAGGAGGCTTTCTTTTTTTGCAGTATAAAGATTCTTGGTTGAAGCATTAGAATCTAATAGAGCTTGAGTCTTCTCAAGATCATTCAGGCTGACAGCATAGAAAAGTGCATCGAAGCCTTCTGAATCTTTCCATTTTAATTCTGTTGGATTCTTTGCTAATGCTGTCACTTCGGAAACACTTCCTTCATGAACGGCTTTGATAAGCTTTGAATCTTCCGCAGCCCATGATGAAATTGAATAAGCTGAAATAAGGATTAATACTAATTTGATCATTTTAAACCTTCTGAAATCATTGGAAGTTCTAGTTCCGAGAATGATTTATTATCAAAACTAATAAAAGAAAAAGATCGAGCCCTAACTCTTACGCCGCCATCAAAAGTATCCATAAGCTGATTTAATTTTTTCTTGATCTCAGCTCGGCCAGCTTGCCAGCTACTTCCGGTTCCACTTGTTTTCATATTAAACATAAAGAAGACCAAACCTTTTTCAGTTGAAGCTACTCCGCCTAGAGTAACAGAAGGATTAACAGTACCGGTCTTTGCAATAACGGAATCAAATGTTTTATCATTGTTATAAAGTGAAGTTGCTGTTCCATCATTTGTTCCTATAACAGTCGCAACTCTTGAGAACGAACTCTTCTGCTCTAAAAGAGTATTATGGTAATCCATTAGAATCTTGAGCATAGCGGAACAAGTTGCTTCGTTATATCGAGGACCGTCTGCCATATCGACTCTGTCACCAGAGCCGTTTAGCATAACAACTGATTTCATATCGAGGCCTAAACTTCTCGAAAGAAACTGACTAAACTTGCCACTAGCTTCCATATGCTCAAAGATTTGATTGGCAGCATGATTGTTTGAGTTACGGTTCATTTCCTTTAGTAAATTTACTAGAGGTGTAGATAGAACCACAAACGTGTGGCTTATCTTACGCGGATCAAATTTAACGAATTCTGCATCGATGTAATCATATTCTTGCACACTGAAGGCAGGATTTTCGAACATTTTAATACCGTGCTTAGCTGCTCGATCAAAAGTTTCTTGATAACCTTCAGTTAGCTTAGAAAACGCTTTTAGTTGAGACTTCACTTTTTCAGGCACTGGATCGCGGGCTATATAAAATCCACCAGCTAAACTTTTATTGTCCTCTTTGTCGTCGATTGACCAATAGAATTTAAAGTTCTGATCGAATGTTAACAGTCTGATTTTCGTGATGCCTCTTTTGTTAAGCTCTGAAATTGCATAGTGCATTCTTTCAGCGCCGAAATAGGGATCTCGAGAACCCTGTATATGAAGGTCGTAAAGATCACCCTCTACTTTATTCACGTGGAATACGGTTTGAAATCGATAATTAAGGGATTTTTCTTTAGTCGCCCAATATGAAGTAATGAGTTTTGATACCGATGCAATGGGTAGCCTGACATCGACGTTCTCGCCTTTGATATTTTTAGGATCATTAAGTGGGACGTAGCAAGTTGAGCTAACTTGCCCGAAAGCAAATTGAGCAAAAAGTAAAGCGACAACTGTAACTAGTAGCATAGTTCTCATTAAATCCTCCAACAACGTTCAGCTGAAAAGATAGATTACAAGGTTTATGCCGGGTGAATTTACCCGTGAGTTAACAGGTGGTGAATTTAGCCCGCATATATTTTAGACAGCAGGCTATAAAGCGTTTTACAGATAATTATTACAATTCGAAATTGAATTTAGATTCAATAACTTATGGCTTTAGGACTAACGGCGGCATCTCATCAAATGAAGTTGAATCGAATGATACGAAAGAGACCTTTTTGTATTCCAGAACCGACAATGACTGGGCAAACTGTTTTGACAGCTTCCGAACTTCATCGCCGATCATTGCTCTGGACGCTCGTTTTTTAGCTGCTGTGAACTTTGTGGGATTCACGTTGTACATAAAATACATGCGGTTAGGCTTTGTATTCAGCATTCCACCTAAAGTCATCGCTGCGGCTGAAGTTCCGGTCTTTGCAATACCTGACTTAGCATTACTATCATTAATATAAGGGTAACCTCGATCAACTAAACCATCTTCTCCCATAACTGAAACGATATCGTCGATGTCTAACGCAAATTTCTGAGCCATAACTGTTAGATCTTTAAAGATAATGAGTAGTGCTCGGCAAGTGGCCTGATTATAGATCGGTTCATTCGCAACTCGGTTGCCCGAGCCTTCGTAAAAATCGATCGATTCTTTGCCAAGGCCAAGCTGTTGCTTGATAAAAGTCGTAAATTTTTCGCGTCCACCAAGAGTTTTGAAGATCTCAACTGCGGAAAAGTTGTTAGAATTTCGGTTCATCTCTTTTAAGAGCTGAAACATCGGAGCAGATCGTACGGAAAAGGCTTTAGTTACCCGTGTTGAAGTGAAGTCTTTAGAGTTGGTAAAAGAAATGTGTCTTGCCGTAAAGTCCACTTTAGGAAGTAGTTTGATACGTGATAAAGTAAGATGCTTTAGCGACAAAGAATAGGTGTCAGTAAGGCCTTTTTTTAATTCAGCCAAAGTACGCATCGCTCCTACTTGGGAAACATAATAGTTTTTCCAAGGAAAGCCTGCCTTTTCTTTCAAAGGATTTCGTTCGATATCAAGGTCTCTTAAGTAGAGGAAATTTTCATCGAAGGTTAAATTGCGTACTTTCGTAATTCCCTTTTGATTTAGGTTTGAAATCACATAATGAAGCTTTTCCTGACCGAAATAGGGGTCGCGTGATCCTTGAAAATGGATGTCAAATTCTCCGTCATTAGCAGGCGTAACGTGAACAACAGTGAGGTATTTAAAGTTAGGCCCTTTAGTTGAAATGGCCCAGTAAGAAGTAACAAGTTTAGATACCGAAGCAATGGGATACTTCTTGTCGAAATTAAGACCATTCACAACTAGAAAATCTTTGGGGTCCGAATAACAGTAAGATTGAAGAGTTTGTGCGCTAGCGCTAACTCCCCATAGGATTGGAAACAAAATTACAATAAGTGCGATAAATTTCATAAACGGACATTAGGTTAATAACCTTTAAATAGAAACTGTCAGGAATATAGACAGTATTAAGTACCAAGAGTGAGGCAAAGTGAGCCGAAATTGAGCTTACCTAAAGTGAACGATCGAGTTTAAGTACTCGCATGTTTGCTTGAGTAAGGTGACCTTAACTTTTTTACCGACGCAGTTAAAATAAACCCAAGTCTTATTGTGGTATCTGAAATATTGAACAAGTTGTTTTTCTTGTGGGTCTTGAAGATGAATCCAACCGCTTTGAGCATTTTTTTTTGGAATTTGCTGAGACACGATTTGAAAGCCACTTTTTTCATATTCGCGTAGCCAGCTTTTTAAAGACTTATCGTAATCTTCTTTAGGGCCTAATTGCCTAAGGCGAACAAAAATTTGAATATCTTTATCTAGAGTCTTGATAGTCCATTTTTCAGAGTCATCTTGTGACAAGTCCATTTCATATGAACTTCTTTGAAGGTTGAGATCGAATTTGAAAGGCCAAAGAAATAAATTGAGTTTGTTATTCACAAAAAGACTTGAGCCCGTCACGGGGTAAGGCGCCGCCCAAGAGTTTAAAGAGAACAACAATAATGAAAACGAAAAAAGCCTTTTCAAAGTGGTGATACTCCTAACCCTGGAGGTGACGGGTGACAAACTTCACTAGCTGGTAAAAAGAAATCCTGCTTAAGACGGTTTTTAATCGTAAGGAACAAGGTCTTATCATTTAAGACAAAAAATTCGGAAACGGGTTCCGCAATTCTATAGGCAAGACTCCAACAACTATCAGCGAGGTTTATACTCCAGATTTCAATGCCAACACCTGTTGCGAAGCCGACCAATAATTGACTGGATTTTAAAGAAGGGGATAAGCCCAAAATTTTAGAATCTGATTTATAAAGTGTCACAGGTTTCTTAGAGTTAGCCTGGGATTTTACAACGGTTCCCTTTTCGACTAAGTCATATTCAATCCAGTAGAGAGTTTTATTCTCTTCTAAATAAATTGGATTACGGATACTTTTTTTAGCTACTGAATAAACCGTACTCTGCTTTTTCTTTGAATCAAGTGTCATAATCCGCGATGTTGATTCCGTTTCATGCACATAATAGAGAAGATTTTTACTTCCCAACCAAAATAATGATATTTCTAAACCTTTAATTTCAGTGAGTCTTTCGAAATTAGTTTGATTTCGATTCTTTAAATAAATATCTGATCCAGGCTTGGCTCCACTTAGGATGGAAACAAACTGTTCTTTGAATTCATCATAAGAAGATGAGTAGTAAAACTGATTCTTATCAATCGGAGCTATATCCCAGATCTGACCGTCTTGATAAGTGAGGCGCTTCAATGTTTCCGATTCCTGAGACCACTCGTAAATTTCAGTTCGATCGGCATGGGGCGGTTTCTGACAAGTTAATAACCAAAGGGTTTGATTAATAGGTCTGATTTGCGAGCAATCATCTAAAAAAGACATATTCTTATCAATTGCCGAATTTGAAATCGAAGGAAGTGAAGGGCCTACCAAAGACTTTTGGCTACATCCTGCGAGTAACAACAATATCCAGATAAATTTCATTTCATTCCCTGTTGTAAAATCTTTTGAATGAGTGTTGTAGGATTAATTTTCTTCACTTGATCAAGAGCTACTAACTTTACCTTTTTTAATTCTGATGTCGTTAGTTCTTTCTTTTTGATCTGGATATAAATATCAAATTTTGTAATCCCATGTTTCACATCAAACTTTGCAGGCTTAACAGTAACTTTTTTAATCGATCCCGGAAAGACCCACTGGCCTTTTAGAAAGGGTAAGTTTTCATTTAAGACGAAAGCAACTTGCCCCTTGTGAATCGTAAGTTCGGGCTGCCAGACCCATGTCTCAAAATTCATTTTAGGCTTTTTAAGTGGAAGTTCCGCAACGCGACCTTCTTGCCTTGCAATACATCGGGCATTCCAGGGGCAAAGAAAGCATGATGGACTTGTTGGAGTACAAATCGTTGCCCCAAGCTCCATCATGGCTTGATTTAGAATATCTGGAGTATCAACTTGGGCAAGCAAATCCGCTTTAACCTGAAGGGCATTTCGTTCTTTGGGTAACCAATATTGAACAGGCAAACCGTAGCGACGGCAGAGGACTCGAATAACATTCCCATCCAAAACGCCCACTTTTTCTTGATAAGCAAAAGTCGACACAGCCCTAGAAGTATAAGGACCAAAACCAGGAAAAGTTTCAAGCTCGGCTGCAGTTTTTGGAAAACCACCATTTGCCATCAATGCCTGCGCCGCCTTATGGAGATTTCTTGCCCTTGAATAATAGCCTAAACCTGACCAAAGCTCTAATACGCTTTCTAAGGGAGCAGTCGCTAGGCTTTTAAGATTTGGGAACGCTTTTAAAAAACGATCGTAATAGGGAAGAACTGCGACTACAGTTGTTTGTTGTAGCATCACTTCCGAAATCCAGATTGGATAAGGATCTTTGGTGCGTCGCCACGGAAGATCACGATGGTTGTCATGATACCATGAAATCAGAGAGGATTGATCAAGGCGGTTGTCTTTGCTCATCAGCCTTTCTTTTAATGGAGGTCCCCATGGAATACAAGCCACTGAGCGGTCGAGAGTTTCCTCGATTTTCGCAAATTAAGACTTTCTTTCGCTTACCATGGGCGGACATCACTGACGATTTTGATGTCGCACTTTTAGGACTTCCTTTTGATGGCGGCGTGTCTTATCGCCCGGGCCAAAGATTCGCTCCAACTCGAGTCAGAGAAATGTCTTCCCTCGGCCGGGGTTATCATTGGTCTCGAGATATTAAAATTTTTGAGAAAATGAGAGTCGCAGATGTTGGCGACAGTTCGATTGTTCCGTTAAGCGTTGAAATGACTTATGAAAAAATTGAGAAGTTTATTACGGATATATTGAAGACAAAGAAAAAGACGATTTCCGTTGGCGGAGATCACTCAACAACTTTGCCCGTTCTTCGTGCAATGAGAAAACATTACGGAGTTCCACTTAATTTTATCCATTTCGATGCCCACTTAGATACCTATCCCGCTGCTTGGGACTGTGAATATCACCATGGGGCATTTGCAAGACATGCTGTAACTGAAGGATTAGTTGATCCGAAAAATATGATTCAAATTGGGATCCGCGGGCCCCTGGCTGAACGCGAAGATTTAAAATTCGTTCAGGATAACGGAATTAGAGTTTTCACTGTTGATGATATCAGAGAAAAACATTTAAACGAATTCGTTGCAAACTTGCCTGAATTTCCTAAAGGCCCCACTTATATCAGTTTCGATGTTGATTGCATGGATCCTTCTTGTGCGCCGGGTACTGGAACACCAGTGCCAGGCGGAATTACTTCTTACGAAGCTCAAAAAATTCTACGCGGACTTAAGATTGGAAATTTAGTGGGTGCGGATGTTGTTGAAATTTCGCCAGCTTATGACCTAAGCGATTTAACTTCACTCGTTGGAGTTGATATCATGTTTGAGTGTTTAAGTCTTATGGCTAAGAACCATAAGTAGAAATTTTAAAATTCAGTACGAATAGAAATTCCCAGGCTCCAGAAAGCTGGGAACATATCAAATTCAGAAGTATTATTGAAATAAGCTATGATTGCTTGTTCAAGTAAGCTTCCATCTAAACAAAAGCGAAGTGTTTTGCCAGATTTTCTAATTAAAAGAAATTCGGTTCCAAAGCGCAGTCCGAAGCGGATATTAGTGATGTCATAATAATCTGGATCACCATATTTTGATGGCGCATTAAAGTAGAAATTTTTGTTATCAGAGTAAGTGGCAAAGCCACCTGCCATAAGAGGAGTCCACTTAAAATTATCAAATTCTTTTTGCCCAAAGCTCCAAAGGTAAGCACCGCTATATTGTCTAATATCGCTAATGTTTTCGTCGTGAGTAAATCCAAAGATTGCTAAAGCATGATGCTTTTGGTTTTCAGAAATCCATTCGCCTTGGAGTTGATGTCTGCCCAAGAAAGAACCAGTTCCGTAACCAATTAAGTATTCAGCCTGGCATAGGAATGGAAAAATTAGGATTAGGAAAATCTTCATAACGTCGATTCCAGAGTACAGTTCTTCTTCTGGCAGTAGAAAATTCTAACATTTACATTGTCCACTTCAACAAGAGCCCAGTTTCCACCTTCAGTCCGGCTGATCTGGAAAAACGGAACGGTATTAAGAGTTTGTGTAAAGAAGCGATGGAGGTGCCCATGAATCACGATCACTTGAGGGTGAGCTTGAACTGCGGTCGTGTAAAGTGCGCTATCTGCTGGCGTAAATGGGAGCGAATTGTATGGATCTTGGTGATGAAACAAAAATACAGGCTTGGTGATATCTGCAGTGCTAATTTCTGAATTTAGAAAAGTATAATCAACGGTCCGTGACTCCATTCGGTTATTGTTCCAAAAAACCAATTTCCCAAAATCTGTTACAACTGATCTGTTTTCAGGACCGAAAGCATCTGCATAGATTTTTCGTCCGTGTGTTGTTAAGTCATGATTTCCTGGAACAACATACAGAGGAATATCTAGAGCTTTGATATATTCCATGAAAAGTTCGTATTCCTCACCGGAGCCAAAATTTGTGAAGTCACCGGTATGAATTACGAAATCAGCTCCAGAATTATTAATATTTTTGATCGTTGCTTTCAGATCCGCATAATTTTGATGAGAATCGGTGATAACTGCAAATCGTGCAACCGCACCACCAGCCATGTTGTAAGCAGGCACTCCGAACTTTTGATTCCACAATTTAGTGGTGCGAACTTCTGTATCGAAAACAGAATCCTTGATGCTACAAGCAGCAAGGAATAGGGAGAGGCTAACTAGACTAGCAATGAGGATAGCGGGGAGACCTTTAAGCATTTAAATCTTATATTCAGTTGGTCCAAAGGAAGCAAGCCATTGATTTTACTAATCATTTTTTATATAAATTTTTATATAAAATGGAATTATCAAGTAAACTATATAAATTGTATATATATAATTTCTTTTATATTTCTAATTTATTAAGTAAACTATATAGAGAGGTCATATGAAGCAAGCAAGAACAGCATCCGAAATAGGAAAGCTTATAAAGTACTATAGACAGGAAAGAGGCTTATCCCAAACTGATTTAGCGACTAAAAGCCAAATGACCCAAGTATCGGTTTCAAATATCGAAAATGGGAAGGGTGGAACGATGAAGGCAATCGAAAAAATTCTTAGAGCACTCGAGCTCGAGGTGAATTTTCAGCAAATTCAAAAAATCGATATATTCGATGATTCTTACGTAGCGGAGTAAAATTGGGCAGGAAAAAGATTGTCCAAAATTTATCAGTTTTTTTAGGCTCAAAAAAAGTCGGAGTTCTAACTAAGCAAACAAATGGTGCCATTCATTTCACGTACACAGAAAATTGGATTCAGGAAGGTTTTCCGATATCTCTATCTCTTCCGCTAGCCGATCGAGCATTCAGCGGGGATAAAGTATCATTCTATTTCAATAATTTACTTCCGGATAATAATCTACTCTTAGAAAACATCGCTAAAAAAGTTAACGCTGAAAGTATCCAACCATTTGATTTGCTCAATGCTATTGGCCGAGAGTGTGTGGGGGCTCTTAGCTTCCATCAAGAAAACGTCAATCCAGAACTTGAAATCAAAATGTCTGTTAGACTTTTAAAAGAGTCTGATATTGCAGAACGCATCAGAAATCTTGCTACTAATAACCCGCTTGGAATGGACGAAGGGGATTTTCGAATTTCTCTGGCAGGAGTTCAGGAAAAAATGGCTCTGCTTTCAAGAAAAAATAAATGGTATGAGCCGCGAGGCCGAAGTGCCACTAGTCACATCTTAAAAAAGAAAATGGGAACTTTGGCTGGAAATATCAATTTTGATAAAAGTGTCGATAACGAATGGAGCTGTCTTTTTTTAGCAAAACATTTCGGAATTGAAGTCTGCCATGCCGACATCATTTCTTTCGAAGACCAAAGAGTTCTTTCCGTCGAGCGTTTCGATCGCCTCTGGAGAGATAATTTTTTATATCGAAGGCCCCAAGAAGATTTCTGCCAAGCTTTGGGAATTTCATCACAAGGAAAGTATGAAAGATCAGGTGGGCCTTCGATTGAAAAGATGATGAGCCTTTTACAGCAATCAAACAACGCTGAAAAAGATCGAAAGATGTTTTTCAAAACAGCCATGTTCAATGATCTAATCTATAATACAGATGCTCACGCTAAGAACTTTAGCCTGTTTATCACCCCAACTGGCTTTGCCATGACGCCCATGTATGACCTACTCAGTGCCCATTTCTTGGAAAAGATAAAGCCTGATCGCTATCGCACACTTCGATCAAGCTTAAGCGTGAACTCGAAATTCATTTACAAGGATATTTCCCTAGATGATTGGCAGATTGAGGCTAAAAAATGTCTTTTACCGGATGAGGTTTTCGAAGAAACTTTAGAGGAATTAAGAGCCTGTGCAAAGACTATCGAATCCGGTTTGAATGTAGTTCCGGATGAAGTCGATCGGAAAGAGTTTAAAACGATAATCGGGGGGTTGCGGAAAAGGATAGTATCATTTGATAGTATCACGAAAGGTTAGCTAGAATAAACTTATGAAATTTGATTCCATTATCGCTCTAGAAAAGATGCTACTAGATTCAACCATTCGGAAAGACCCTACGAAACTGGATTTCCTTCTTGCAGATGATTTCGTTGAATTCGGAACATCAGGACGAGTTTACGACAAAAAAATTATCATCGAGCGATTAAGTGAGGAATCAACAGTTCTCGTGGAAGCATTTAATTTTAAAGGTATTTCACTTTCACCGGATGTGGTTCAGCTGACCTTTAAAACTAAAAGAAAGAATGAAGATGGGTCTTATTCAGCATCGTTAAGATGCTCGATCTGGAAGCGCAATGGTAATCAGTGGCAGATGTTGTTTCATCAGGGAACTAAAACCGATCCTGATTAGGTTTCAAAGTTTGATTAAAACAAGCAAGATGCTATTCCTGCTTGTTATCCCAATTAAAAATCCTAAACGAAATCTTCTTGCCCATGGGGCGGGCGAAGGCCTTTTTTCTTAATCTTTTCAACCAAAGTAGTTCTGTTTAAGCGAAGTAAAGCAGCTGCTTGATTTCGGTTCCAGCCGGTCTTTTCTAAAGCTCTTAAGATCAAACTATTTTCAAAAGCGTCTACAGCAGAATTGAAATCCATTCCCTCTTCAGGAATGTCCATTCGCGCAGAAGACAAAGCTTGAGTTGAACTCTGAGCACGGTACTTAATAGGCAAATCCATTACATCAACGATGCCTGAACCTTTTAAGATCGTGAGACGCTCGACTAAGTTTTCAAGTTCACGAATATTGCCAGGCCAGTTGTAGTGACCTAAGCAATCAAGTGCATCACTTGTGAAGCC
>JANPPO010000186.1:0-3857 GCA_031428555.1 Bdellovibrionales bacterium
CCAAGTTGGCATATCTCATCTTTTGGAACACATGGTTTTCAAAGGGACTACATCCCGCACAAGTTATCAAATTGCTAGATCCCTCGAGGCTCTGGGTGGCGAACTGAATGCTTTTACGAGTCGTGAAAATACCTGCTTTCATGCCCTTGTTTTAAAAGATCATTGGGATCAGGCCCTAGATGTTTTGACTGATCTTGTTTGCAACATGAAATTTGCTAAAAAAGATTTTCTGCTCGAAAAAGGAGTGATCCTTCAAGAAATTGCGATGGCTGAAGAATCACCAGAAGACTTCGTTTACGATCATTTTTTTGAGTACTGTTACGGCGCCCATCCATTAGGTCGATCAATTTTAGGAAATCTTAAAACGATCGCACATATGAAAATGGGTGAAGTTTACAAGCACTATAAAGAAACTTATCAGGGTTCCAATATTATCATCAGCGCTGCTGGAAATATTGATCATGAAGAACTAGTTAAAAAAGCGGAACAGTTGATGGCCGCAAAGAAAAAAAGCCGTCCAACAAAACGTAAAGAAAAACCAAGATGGAAAGCTCATCGTTGGATTAAAGAAAAAGAAACTGAACAGGTTCACTTTCTTATTGGATTACCATTTCCAAATTTTGATGCCAGCGATCGCTTTGCTGGAGTTATTCTCAATACTGCGTTAGGCGGTGGAATGACTTCAAGGCTTTATCAGAGCATTCGTGAACGAAAAGGTCTTTCTTATGCACCTTATTCCATGATGAATACTTTTATTGATGCGGGTGTCCTTAATATCTATGCCGGCGTTGAGCCTGACAAGATTGAAACTTTGGCAGAACTCGTGGCGCACGAATTTCGAAAGTTAAAAAAACAGGGACTCAAAAAATCTGAAATTGAAAATTATAAAACTCAAGTGGTGGGTAGTCTTCTTCTGGGTGCCGATGACGTTGATAATCGAATGAATTCGATTGCGATTAATGAATTTATATTTGAAAAATACAGATCTCCAGAATCGGTAGTTGCAGAAGTCCAAGCCATCACAGCAGATGATCTTCATGCATTTATCGATAAATGGATGAAGCCTGAAAAAATAGCGGGCGTACTTATGGGACCGGGTCTTTCTCAAAAAGAAGACTGGTGGAAAAATTGGGAGTTTACATGAGCGTAACTAAAGTGAACGTATTATTAAAAAAATGGCCTCATTTCAAAGGTGATTTGCCTGCTTATCAATCTGAAGGCGCAAGTGGTTTTGATATTAGAGCTCAGTTAAGCGCTTCTATGACTTTGAATCCTGGCGAAAGAACGATGGTTCCAACGGGACTTAGTTTTGAAATTCCACTTGGCTTTGAAATACAGGCAAGGCCACGTAGCGGTTGGGCTGCGAAAGAAGGACTCACAGTTTTGAATACACCTGGAACAATCGATGCCGACTATCGTGGTGAAGTAAAAATTATTTTGATTAATTTAGGTCGCGAACCGATTGCAATAAAGGATCAGGACCGTGTGGCTCAACTTGTGATTGCACCTGTTATTATGGCTTCTTTTAGTTTGGTTGAAGAATTAGGTTCCACTGAACGTGGAGCTGGTGGCTTTGGTTCAACCGGCCGAACTTAGCTGTTAATTTTTTGCTTTAAATTTTAAACTTTAGCTTCAGCATTTGCGGCAAGAGTGTGACTCATTATTTTTAGCAGCGCATTTGTCTGAATTGGCTTTGTTACATACTCAGTACAACCTGCGCTTATACAGATTTCCCGCGATTCTTTAATAGCATAAGCGGTTAGGGCAATAATCGGAATGTGATTATTGATAGCTCTGATTGCTCGAGTAGCAGTGTCACCGTCCATGATGGGCATTTGTATGTCCATTAAGATTAAATCAAAATCCAGAGTTTTCACCAGCTTAATTGCTTCCTCGCCATTGCAGGCTTTGTAGATCACACAACCTTGTTTCTCGAGGATATGTTCCATCAAAAGCTGATTATCCTTTGAGTCATCAACGACTAAAATGCTTTTTCCTGAAAGTGCAGAATCGCGCACTGGAATATCTTCGTTCATATTTGAGTAAGACATTTGAACAAAAGCTTTCGTATAGGCAATCTGTGCTACGAAGGTTGAGCCGACCCCAGGTGTACTTTCAAGGAGTTCAATATTGCCGCCCATTAACCTTGCTAACTGTTGTGAAAGAGCCAGGCCTAAACCAGTTCCAGCATACTTTCTTGAGATAGAGCAATCACCTTGAGTGAAATTTTGAAATAGATTTTTATGCTGGTCCGGTGAAACGCCAATCCCGCTATCTTGTATCTTGAAGTAGAGATTTTTTGAGTCGGCTCTATAATGTAAGCGGACGAATCCCTGGTGCGTGAATTTTATGGCGTTACCAATAAGATTCATTAAAATTTGCCGCAACCTCGTTGGGTCGGAATTTATAAACTCGGGAACTGAAGGAGATGCTTCAAATTGAAGTATCAGACCTTTTGCTTCGCAGTTAATTTTAAGCAGGAGATAGATTTCGTTTATCAGATTGCGTACAGAAAAGGTGATAGACTCAGCTTCGAAATGGCCCGCTTCAATTTTTGAAAGATCTAAAATATCATTAATGATATCCGATAAGTTCTGGCCCGTTCTCTCAATCACGCCAACGTATTGAGCCCGCTCTTGATCGGATATGCCGGGTTCTTTTAAGAGCTGGGTATAGCCTAAAATACCCATAAGAGGGGTTCGGATTTCATGGCTCATATTAGCCAAGAACAGGCTTTTAACTTTGCTTGCTTCCTCTGCAAGCTTACTTTGCTGCTCGAGTCGTTTCTGACTTTCCATAAGAATGAATTGAGCTTCCTTTGTATTTCGATGGGCTGCCTTTTCATTTTCAAGTTCCATAGAGAGCACCTTTTCACTTACGGCTGTTCTTCCAACAGCTTTATGGTATTCGCCGACAGCTAGGCTAATAACAAGGCCCTCAATTATATAGATAAACAACCGAGCCAGTTCATGTCTGAGATCTGTCGTAAAGGCAGAAGGATCAATCAGAAACGTAGCTTCAAATAGGGCACCTAAAAATGTCGCGAGTATCCCTGCCTTATTGCCGCCGTACCAGGCTGAGGTCACGATAGCGACTAAGAACAGGGACATTGGGATGTAATCATCTAACAACGCCTCTGCGAGGGAGTTGCAGAGGTACACGGTAGTAATTGTCATGGCTCCTAAGAAGACATGCGACAAAAACGAAGTTTTTAAATAAAGCAAAACATGAGATTTTATTTTCACAGCTCGCAATCATTATCATAACTTTTTAAATTACTTCTATAAATTTTGTCGTTCGACGTTATATAAATACCTTCTTATTTTAGATTTTTCGTAGAACTTGTCTTACTTGTGACGATTTAGGCCCGGCATTTCTCGGAATAAAGAAAGCTAAATGTACCTAGAAATTTATTTTGTTAAGAATGGTTTGGAAGAACTATGTGAAATCTCTAAGCAAAATCTATCTGCTAAAAATAGTAGAACACTCAAGAACAAATTACGAAACATTGAATCTCCAGTGTGAAATCAGTGGAACAGTCAGTGACAAAATCTTCTTTAAAATGTGTAGGTAACGGCCAACTATGAAAAACTTTTGCAGTGCCAATAGAAGTTTTCTCCTTAATAAGAAGTGCAGAAGTCCTGTTCGTGCTGGAGCAAAGTCCTGAAACTAACTAACGTCCAGTCCAGTCACGTCTCGTCCTGATTCTCTAGACTAAAGGAATGTGCTAGATCCGCCGTTTGACCTGAAAAACTAGCCGCAAGTCTCGTTAATAACTAGCCCGGACTGACGAAAAGTAGAGGGTCAGCGGTTGAGTAAAACGAAAGTCTTAAGATGAAGACCTAGGCAGACCAAGA